>NZ_SFBY01000322.1:0-9532 GCF_007095505.1 Microcystis sp. M_QC_C_20170808_M3Col | reverse complement strand
CCACACCCCACACCCCAACCCCCAACCCCCAACCCCCAACCCCCAACCCCCAACCCCCAACCCCCAACCCCCACCGAAAAACTTTTTCAGCAGACCCTAAATAGGAGTAATTTCCGTCCACTTCTCCCTAATCCTGAACGGGAGAGGCAGAACCGAAGAATTTCTATAAAATTTCGGTAAGGGTGGAAAGATCAAGTAAGTTAGCGTTGGGGCTTAATCTTCGCCACGGAAAGTAGAACTATGACAGTTTGTGAATATCGGCCAGGTTTAGAAGGAATTCCCGCCGCCCAATCGAGTATCAGCTTTGTGGATGGGCAAAAGGGAATCTTAGAGTATCGGGGCATTCGGATTGAGGAACTCGCCGAAAAAAGTACCTTCCTCGAAACCGCCTATCTCCTTATCTGGGGTGTTCTGCCCACGGGGGCGGAACTGGAAGAATTTGCCGATGAAATCCGTTATCATCGACGCATCAAGTACCGTATCGAAGACATGATGAAATGCTTCCCCGAAAAAGGCCATCCCATGGATGCGCTACAAACTTCGGCGGCGGCTTTAGGGTTATACTATGCCCGTCGGGCTTTGGATAATCCCGAATATATCCGTCAAGCAGTAGTGCGGCTATTAGCGAAAATCCCCACCATGGTGGCGGCGTTTCAATTAATTCGCAAAGGTAATCATCCCATTCAGCCCAACGATAGTCTTGATTATGCGGCCAATTTCCTCTATATGTTGACGGAAAGACGACCAACGGATTTAGCGGCGAAAGTTTTCGATGTCTGTTTGACCCTCCACGCCGAACATACCATGAATGCCTCGACTTTTTCGGCCATGGTGACGGCTTCCACTTTAACCGACCCCTACGGTGTCATCGCTTCAGCAGTGGGAACTCTCGCTGGCCCCCTCCACGGTGGCGCAAACGAGGAAGTATTGTTAATGTTAGAGGAAATCGGTTCGGTGGCTAATGTTCGTCCCTATGTGGAAAAATGTATCGCCAATAAACAAAAAGTTATGGGTTTTGGACACCGGGTATATAAAGTTAAGGATCCCCGGGCGACGATTTTACAAAACCTTGCTGAACAATTATTCGCGGAGTTAGGTTCCGATGAATACTACGATATCGCCCTAGAATTAGAACAAGCAGTGGTGGATATCTACGGCGAAAAAGGCATCTATGCTAATGTGGATTTCTATTCGGGATTGGTCTATCGGAAATTAGGCATCCCCAGTGATTTATTTACCCCGATTTTTGCCATCTCCCGGGTGGCCGGTTGGTTGGCCCACTGGAAAGAACAATTAAATGCTAATCGCATTTTCCGTCCTACCCAAATCTACACTGGAGAACACGAAGTCCCCTATACACCGATCGAACAACGTTCTTAGATTTTATCTCATATTCTTGATGGAAACACGGTTTCTCGCCTTTGTCAATCTTTCCTAGGCGAGATTTTTTGTCTCATTTCCTGTTATATTTATGGGGCAAGGAAACAGTCCAGCGGCTTTCAGCTTGGTCAGTTTCGGTGTATATAGCAAGGCAAGGTCTTTACTTCTAGGTAGTCAGACAGAAAAATATTAAAGATTATGGTGAAATTTTGGCGGAGATTAACGGTATTTTTAATTTCTTGTTTATTGCTGATTTCCCTAACTGCTTGTGGTAATCAAGTTAGACGAAATCAAGTGGTAATATCGGTATTAAGTGACCCCAAAACCTTTAATGCTGTTTTATCGGCCGAATCCCCGAATATTTTTGGTTTAACCTACGAAGGACTATTAACAGAAAATCCCATTACTGGCAAAAAAGAACCTGTTTTGGCAGAATCTTGGACAATTTCTGATGATAATTTGAGCATTATTTTTACTATCAGAGAGGATTTAAAATGGTCGGATGGTCAACCCTTAACCGTTGATGACGTGGTTTTTACCTATAAAGAATTATATCTAAATCCTGATATTCCTAACAACTACCGCGATAGTTTAAGAATAGGATTAAAAAAAGAATTCCCCGTTATCACTAAACTAGATAATCGCAGAATCGAATTTAAACTCCCCGAACCTTTTGCCCCTTTTTTAGATGCTGTCAGTTCACCGATTTTACCTAAACACGCTTTAGAAAAAACTATTCAGAAAAAAAGCCCCGATGGTAGGTTAGAATTTCTCTCCACTTGGGGGTTAGATACTCCTCCCGATAAAATTGTTTTTAATGGTGCTTATAAACTAAAAGAATATATAACGGGACAAAGGATTATTTTTGAAAATAACCCTTACTATTGGAAAAAAGATGCCCAGGGACAACAATTACCTCATATAACTTCGGTAATTTGGGCAATTGTTGAATCTCAGGATACAACTTTACTGCAATTTCGTTCGGGAAGTTTAGATTCTATTGGGGTAACTCCTGAATTTTTCTCCCTCTTAAAAACGGAAGAAGAAAGAGGAAATTTCACGATTTTTAACGGGGGACCTGCCTACGGAACCCAATTTATCGGTTTTAATCTCAATCAAGGAAAACGCGACGGAAAACCCCTAGTAGCTCCGATTAAATCTAGGTGGTTTAATAACTTAAATTTCCGCCAAGCTATTGCCTACGGCATTAATCGTCAAAGAATGATTGATGATATCTATCGAGGATTGGGACAAGAACAAAATTCTTTTATTTCTATCCAATCGCCTTTTTACGATAAAACCCTGAAAGGTTACGATTATAATCCCGAAAAAGCCAAAGAATTATTATTAGAGGCCGGATTTAAGTATAATAGTGATAATCTGCTAGTCGATATCGATAATAATCCCGTTAGATTTAACCTGATTACTAATGCAGGAAATAAAATCAGGGAAGCTATTGGGGCGCAAATTAAAAATGATTTAGCCGCAATAGGAATTCAGGTGGATTTTCAAGCGATCGCTTTTAGCAATTTAGTTGATAAACTGAGTAATAGTCTAGATTGGGAAGCACATATTTTAGGTTTTACTGGTGATAATGAACCCCACGCGCCTAATATTTGGTATGTAGATGGAAATCTCCACGCTTTTAACCAACAACCTCAACCCGGCAGCCCTCCAATTCAAGGCTGGCAAGCGGCGGATTGGGAGAAAAAAATCGCCGATTTATACGTCAAAGGTTCCCAAGAATTAGACTTTGAGAAGCGCAAAGTTATCTATAATGAAATTCAACAACTTCAACAGGAATACGTCCCGTTTATTTATCTAGTTAATCCCCTCGCTTTGGGGGCTGTGCGTAACTGCTTTGAAGGAATACAATTCTCCGCCTTGGGTGGTGCATTCTGGAATCTAGAAGAATTAAAGAAAACCTGTGGAGGTGTTTAATGACTCATTTTGGTTTACTCTGTCCTACAACTTCTGGACATATTTATTCTCTCCTACCTTTAGGAAAAGAATTACAAAAACGCGGTCATAAAGTTACCTGTTTTTTAACTCTTGATGGTGAAGAAATGGTGCAAGCAGCCGGGTTAGATTTTCAGGCAATTGCACCCAACAAATATCCGAAAGGCACATCAGCCAAAAGTTTAGCCGAAATTGGTCAATTACGGGGAACAGCCGCCGTCCGTCGCACGGTACAATTAGTAACTGATTCTACAGCGACCCTCTTTGAAACTATCCCTCAAGAGATGCGTCGCTTGGGAATTGATGCCCTAATTGTTGATCAAGTCTCCGCCTCAGGGGGTACAATCGCAGAAAAATTAGCTATTCCCTTTATCAGTTTTTGTTCGGCATTGGTTTTAAATCGTGACCCGCTTATTCCGCCCTTTATGACCACTTGGGACTATAATCCCTCATTTATAGGGGTTATTCGCAATAAACTTGGCTATAAACTCCTTGACTCCCTGACTCGTCCTCTGAATGAGTTAATCAACCAGCAACGTCAAGAATGGGGGTTAATTCCCTATCAAAACATCAATCAACGCTATTCCCCCCTTGCCCAAATTAGCCAACAACCCGCCGAATTCGAGTTTCCTCGGCAAAATTTACCCGCTCACTTTCACTTTACCGGTCCCTTTCACGATTCCTCCACTAGAAAAACGATTCCTTTTCCCTACGAAAAATTAACCGGACAACCCTTGATTTATGCTTCCCTCGGGACAATTCAAACTCGCCTACAATCGACCTTTAATGCGATCGCCGAAGCCTGTGCCGATTTGCCGGTACAATTAGTTTTATCCTTGGGCAATAGCGACTCTAACATTCAAATAACGACCAAAAACGCCCTAGTTGTTCCCTACGCTCCCCAATTAGAGCTTTTAACCAGAGCATCTCTTACTATCACCCCCGCAGGCTTAAATACTACCCTAGAATCCCTCGCGCAAGCTGTACCGATGGTGGCCATTCCCATCGCTAACGACCAACCGGGGGTATCTGCTCGAATAAAATGGTCGGGGACAGGGGAAGTGATTCCGATTTCCCGTCTAGAAGTTCCCCGTTTACGAAAGGCGATTGAAAAGGTGTTATCCTTCCCCAGTTACCGAGAAAATGCCCTGAGAATGCAAAAAGCGCTGCAGAAGACAGGAGGAGTGAAAATGGCCGCCGATATCGTCGAAAAAGCCATTTCTACCGGCCAACCCGTCCTATCGGTATAATGGCTAGGGTCTGCTAAAAAAGTTTTTCCTGGGGACAGGGTGTCGGGTGTCGGGTTTTAAAAACGTTATCGAAAACAATTGACAAAAATCGCCCTTTATAACCCGTCCATGGCCTAACACAAACCGAAGAACTATAAAGATTAGATTGAACATTTCTGTGATTTCTGTCTAACAGCAATGGTCAGCGGTGATGAATGAACTAGAACATTGCCGCTTCATCAACTTGTTAGCTGGCTTCTGCTTAGAGTGTAAATTTGCGGAGAAATCATGCGTATAGTAACTGATTATTAATACTATCAACAGTCAACGTGTTAACTAAAATACCAACCCGTTGCACGACCTCGTAGGCAGTTTTCTGAGGGACAACAATAATTCCACAATGTTCTCTGCCTTCCTCTATGAATTGAAGATGCAATCGTTCAAAATCAACCCGGTTGTGGGTTACAAGACATCTACCTAAAGAAGCTGCAAATTCTAATTGTTCGCTGTCAGTTTTACCCAAAGTTGACTGCTCAGGAACAGTGGTGACATCTAAACCACGAGAACGCAGAAGTGTTGCAACTAACGCCGACATATCTTCGTCCATGTAAAGCGAAGCAAATATGCTCATAGCTTACCCAAAGCTGTCTTTACAGAAGGATGCACCAACTCATCGGGGACTTGGTTACGCTCAATGTACTCGTTAATTTCTGCTTGATGATCCAAATAAAAACTCAAGGCATCGAACACTTGTGCTAAGGTCAAATGAGGTAAATGAGTTGGAATTTCCTCTGGCATCACACCTAATCGCCACAGACCTACGATTGCGCGAATAGATGTGCGAGTGCCTTCAATAATTGGCTCTCCACCTAAAATCTCATTGTTTCTGGTGACATAACGTGAAAGAGTAATAATCGTCATGGAATTAGGTCCCTTAGGGAAATCGCTGATTCTATTTTAGTGAGGGACAGACATGACTTGATCATGGCATCTAGTGGCTAGAGGAATCCTAGGCTAGATGTTTTTTCGGCAACCTAACCTAAGACTCTGATGGAAACTACGCGGTAAAGAAATCTAATTTTCATAAATGTTCCTCTCGACACTGACTTAGTTTCGGTCTTGCGGTCTAACGGTTAGGTCACTTAGATTTCTGGAGTAGAAAATGATAGAGATTGCATCAAGCGAAAGGAATGAAAAGAACCCGACCTTCATATTCTTCAGGTTCACTACAACAAATAAATAGTTCTAAATCATCAAGAATCTTACCAATGGGTGCTTTTGAGATCACCTCAACAACTCCAGTCATAGGTAGTCCTTGATTGACACGATTGTAGGCATACATCGTAATAGTGGCTACATCATGGGTGAGCAGGATGCGTCCCTCATTAGCTGCCCATTCTAAAATATCTGGATCGTCAGTGTTCATCAGTCCTACATCTTGGACGCGAATTATATCCAATTCAGGTAAACGCCTCACCAGTCCACGCAAGATGGCTCCATTAAAATTTTCGTCAGTTAGAAGGCGCACTTTGCCTCGACTCTCTTTTTGACTGATAACGAGCAAGCAAGCGCTGTCTTAAATCGACTAAGTTGTGTTTTTGGGTTAGTTGTTGTCTCAGTTGTTGAGCTTGTTGGTCGCGTTGTTCCAAATAACTGTCAATTTCCTGACGGTGATTTAAATAATAAGCAATGGCACTGTATATATCTTCCAAACGAAGAACTGAAAACTGAATAGCGATTTCTTCAGGAGTGGAGCCGTTGTGGTATGAGGCAAGTATGCTATCGAGAGTCACTCGGCTCGAACCTATACGGATACCTCCCGCTTCATCCCAACGAAAAGGAGGAGAAGTTACTTGGAATTTGGCTGGGGTGTTGCGAAGGACTTCATCGGGATGTCTGACGTTGTTGGTTGCCATATCCTCTTCTGCCTGAGCGATGAGGGGAGCTAATTTTCCCGATGCTAGGTCCGCTTCAATTTGTCTATCCCACATCTCATCAAGATAGTCTTGAAGCCAGTTTGCCAGAGCGCGGACTTCACTCTCTGGCAATTGCTGAATAGCCGACTCAACTTCTGAGTGATTAGTCATATAACAGGTCAAATTTGAATATCACAGCCATTTTATCGCTAATTAGGGTTTGCTGGATAAATCTAAAAACCTTTTCTGCAAACGTTAGCACAGATGAACTTCTTTCTTGCCTTTGATGTCTGTTTTTACAGATACGACTTAGCATTCGAGATTAGTCAAAAATAGTTTGACTAGAGAAAAAAGAGGTGCGTTACATTTCATTAACACACCCTACCAGAGCGGCGTACTGCTACGCAGTGCCTTCGGCATCGCACTCAACCAACTAACTTGATACGGTCGGTGTGCAAGCGGATTGTTATGCAGCAGTCAGTTTCTTTCAAGAGTAACATCATTTTCCAATGGTGCAGCAAGTGTAATTATTAATTCTCCATGTCCTGTGCCATAGTCATAAGGCTCTAACTCTATATATTTGCCACGACCTTCTATGGCAAAGTGGTGAATAACTCGTGGCTTATGTATTAGTAATTCAACCGAAACATCTAAATGAATTTTGGCAATATCATCACCGTTCACGAGCAACTGGTTTTCGGGAAGTACCATCGTTATCTGAAATTGTATTGGGTATGCTCCTGGATCTAGCTTCGTGGTATCAATTTGCTTCAATGCCTCATCAAAGCCTTGGTTTGACTCTTCACCTAAAAATTCGTACAGATCTATCTCATTTCCATTGAAGATAGCTTTTGCTGTTGATATGTCAATTGTCATAAAAGAGGGGTCTATCTTGCCAATAGCGGAACGTTTTGTCAATTTTATGTCTCCATTAAACCCACTTCTACCTGTGACTAGCATTCGTGGATAATCGAGAGGAAAGTCTGATGCCAGAAGTAACTCGATGCGTTCATCCTTTGCAGCTTGAGCAGTAGCACCCTTGCTAAATCCTCTGGCGACGAAGAAGCCTTTCTGCGAGGATGTTGCTTGAATCTTTTCTGAAAAAATGATGATATCATTTTTTCCTACATTCTGCTTCCAATTCTTGCACTCAAAGATGAATTTACTTTTATAGCCTTGAGCTACTGAAACTTCAACATATAGATCGATCTCATGCAGAACACCTTCAGCAATTACAATTTTTTTGTTTTCTACAACGAACTTATCTGGGTCTAGTGTTGAAGAATATTTGAGAATTGCTTCTTCTATACGTTTTACTGCACGTTCTAGATCATCCCCCTTTTGCTTCTTCATGTTGGCTTTAATAGAGTCCATGGATCTTAATTTCACTCCTTACTGGTTCGCATTCAAACAAGAGGTGACACCCATCAACTTAGATGACGAACTAAAAGTTCTCAAGCATCAACTCCATCAACGGAGGAGCTGCATAACCATTGATTATACAAAAACTTTCTCGATAACACTCCTGAGAGTAACGATATGGGTCAACTTTCAGCATATCACCCCATTTTAGGGCCATCGCCAGAACTTTTACCCATATCATAACCAAAAGCATATTAGCCAGATTAAACAACCTCTTTTAAGTAGATTCCTAACAACAAGCTGCAATAAAATAGACTTTTTGGGAAGTCTAGCACTAATTCTTCAGTCCACCCCACAATTACCTAATTTTCGGGGAAAAAGTGCCAAAATTTCCCCCCGATCGCTCTTATGTTCGGCACTTTTTGAGGGTAAAAAAATCTAAAATTCTTACCCAACAATGTTTTTAGATTTATTCAGCCAACCCTAACTTAAATTTTAAGCTGATCGATTAAATCGCGCATAATTTTGGCAGAATTGTGTAACTGTTCCGTTTCTCTGGGACTAAGGGCAAGATTCAGGGTTTTAATCACTCCTTTCTCGTTAACCACGCAGGGAATACTTAAACACACATCTTTGAGACCGTATTGACCATCGAGGAGAGTGCTAATAGTCAGAATTCTTTCTTGGGAACGTAAAATCGCTTTAACGATATCCGTGGTAGCTAAACCGATCGCATAGCTAGTATAACCCTTGCGTTTGATAATTTCATAGGCGGCGTTTTTAACCTGAAGAAAAATTTCTGTTAAGCTTTCTTGGTTGGCCGCGCTTAAATCCTGCCAATCTCCTTCTAATAACCTTGCTCCTCCGATATTAGCCGAACTCCAGACAGCAAGCTCACTATCCCCGTGTTCACCGATAATATAAGCGTGGACGTTACGCGCATCTACATGGAGTTGGGTGGATAAAAGAGAGCGTAAACGGCCAGAATCTAGCACCGTACCCGAACCAATCACCCTAGAAGGCGGAAAATTAGTGATTTTCAAGGTAACATAGGTCATGATATCGACGGGATTACTCACCACCAAAATTAAAGCACTGGGGCAGTAAACAGCCACATCCTCAAGAATACGGCGAAAAATCGCCACATTTCGCTCAAGGAGATGTAATCGGGTTTCTCCCTCTTTTTGGGCAGCCCCAGCAGTAATAATCACCACATCGGCATTTTGTCCCACATCGGCCACGGTTCCCATTTTCAAGTCTGTGGGTTCAATAAAAGGCATTCCGTGCCTTAAATCCATCACTTCCCCTTCGACTTTATCCGTGGCGATATCTTGCAGAATTAATTCATCAAAACAGTCTTGAATTAACATCGAGTAAGCGCAGGCCATCCCCACCTGACCGACACCGATAATTACTCCCTTGCGAGGACGCAGAGGAGCAGGTTGTTCAGCGTAGGGATTGGGAGTAAATATTTTATCTAGCATAGATTTTTGCAGTTACTGGCTCGTTGACATACTCCCACCGTCAAGCTACGCTGTGACGGGGGATTCTTTCTACATTGCTGTTAGAAATTCCTTGTTCAACGAGACAGCTTAGATTCTCAATGTCTCCATTAAGAACCCAGAGGCCGGACTCTCCCAAGGCGTTTGGGTCGGTTTCTGTTTGCCCAACAGTACCGTTGAGATG
>NZ_SFBY01000321.1:0-3454 GCF_007095505.1 Microcystis sp. M_QC_C_20170808_M3Col | reverse complement strand
GTAAATTCGGCACTTCCTCCCTGATGTTTTTTCTTAAAGTTAGGATACTTAGTACGACCAGCAAAGAAATTGGTAAAAGCTGTTTGTAAATGTCTTAACCCTTGTTGTAAAGGTACACAAATAACTTCGTTTAAAAAGTCTAATTCTTCTTGCTTTTTCCAATCAGTTAGCATTGAAGAAGTTTGAGCGTAGCCTACTCTTTCTTGCTTTTCGTACCATGCTTGTGTTCTGACATGGAGAGCTTTATTGTAAACTAATCTTACACAGCCCAAAGTGCGCCGCAATAGGGACTCTTGTTCGGGTGTGGGGTAAAATCGGAACGAGTAGGCTTTTTCCAGGTCTCACATTTTAGCATATATTTGGTAAATGCGCTAGTATTTAACGGTAAAGCCGTCGTAGAACGACGGGGTTTCAGACCCAAAATTTTCGATGAAAGATCAAGCCAATTCCCTGTATGAATACGACTTCTATGGGTGGACAGAGCTACAAGCGAAAGCTCTAGCCAACCGACAGGTAGAAGCTCTGGACTGGCAAAACTTACGGGAGGAAATCATTTCCTTGGGTAAACAAGAATATCGAGAACTGGTGAGCCGTCTAACCGTTTTGGTAGGACATCTTCTCAAATGGGAATATCAGCCAGATAAACGTTCTCGCAGCTGGTTTTTGACGATTAGAGAACAGAGACGAGCGATCAGACGGCATCTAGAGGGTAATCCTAGTTTAAAATCCCGGATACCGACGGCTTTATCCGATGCTTTCGAGGCCGGGGTCGATTTGGCTTTACGCGAGACGGATTTACCGATACGGACTTTTCCCTCTCACTGTTCTTTCACCTTCGAGGACATCATGGCCGACCATTTCCTCTGCGATACGAGTCAGGATTGGTCGTAAATTTAACGGTTATACCGCCTCGACGGGATCTGTATCTCAACAAGTAATTTAATTACGCGGGCAGCTGATTCTTTTTTTTTACTCTCTCCCTTCAATAATTTTAATTTCTTCCTCGCTTAATCCATAGAGTTTATAAACAATTAGATCGATCAATTCATCGGTGGCGCTTAATTGTTGTTTTAGGGGTAAAAGTTTCTCTAGACTGGTTTGATATTCTTTTTCTAGGGTTTCCTGTATTTGGCGATCAAGTAAGTTAACGCTAATTTTCTTTTTGTTCTTTTTCAGTATCTCCCCAAGTTGCTCGAAGCTAAGATGAGGTTCGCTTTTTTGATAGTCACCGAGATAGTTTTGGATTTTTGATTTGTTGGTTAAATTATCGATCGCACTGCCGATTATTCTCTCTAAATATCTCAAAAAGCTTTTGATTTCTTTTTGTTTTTCCCGATTTATCTCGATCATCTGTTCTGCTAAGTATGCCAGAATATCATGGACTATATCAGTTTCCTCTCTCCTAATATGCTCCTCGATTTCCTTTAATATCTCTTGCTTTTCTTGATAACTTTTAATAAGTTTCTCTAAGCACTGTTGACGGCGATCGCTATTGGTGTTAAAAGATATTTTTCGGATGGGTATTGAGGCAAAATCATCTAATAAAATTTGAGGAAATGTATCTTCTTCTTGAATTGCAAACTTTTTTCTAAAAACAAATCCCGTTAATTTACTATTTAAAATAGCCAGTAGTGATTTCAAGTTATAATTAACACTATCTTTCAACTTTACTACATACAATAGAGTATTACTATAAGCTTCTTCTTGATAAAAACATCCTAACAGTCTAGAGTCAACAACTTTTCTAAATAACAATCTATCCTGACAGAATAGTTCTTTATTTCTTGGTTCTGCTAACCATTTACCCCACTTGATCCAATTATTATGATACCAATCAATCGAATACCTTTGAATTGATTGACCTTCAAAAAACGGGGCATAGCTTTCATCTACTTTATTGTTATTTGTAAAGGGTTTAATCTCCATTACTTCTGCCGTTTGAGGAGGATGACCTTTCCCTTTTTGGTATGCTTTAAGACCATAATTTATGGCAGTTATTTGTTTTAGATCATTACTAAAATGATTTATTTTATCTAAAATCAGCAATTCTGATGACGAAAGGTAAGGATTGATAATATGTTCATGAAAACTCAACCAGTAATCTTGATTTCTCAAAAATTGTTGAGTGTTACTATTTGATATTTCATTAATAACGTCTTTTTTTAGAAAAGTTGTGACTAACGTTTCGTGAGATTGAGAGTTAGTTTTGTTTTGTATAACATAAATTGTTGTATCAACTTTGGCACTCTTAAAAACAGTTCTCGGCAGTGCAACAATATTTTTTATAATTCCATTTTTTAATAAATTAATTCTTAAATTTTCCGTAAAATCAAGATACATCCAGTTGTCGGGAACTATTAGGGAAACTATACCTCCTAATTCTATTAAAAAATTAAAAGTTTTCTCCATAAAAGCAACGTAAGTCTCAACTCGATAACTAATGCAGTGGTAGCATTCTTTGAAATAAGTTATCTCATTGTTATTAAAAGGTGAACCATAAGGAGGATTACCGATAACTGCATCAAAACCGGGGTTATCTTTCCAAGAAGCGGAATCAAGATCGATAAAAACTTCGGGAAATTCCAGATCCCAATGAAAAAAGCGCTTATCTTTATATAAACTAGCTGCTTGGTCTAAAATTCGTTGGTCTGATGGGGGTAACTTATCCCAATTAATTGCCGATATATTGCCACCGTAACGCTGCAGAAACTCGATAGCAGTTTTAACCCCAAAAAAGCGAGAGAGGAAAACATCTAATAAACGCTTGTAGGGTTTAGCTTGACTATCAAAATCACGGAATAACTGTTCACTTGCTTCCACTTCTGCAAAAGTCGCATCGCTGAGGGTACTAATTCCCCGCATAATTTCCGCGGCCCGAAGTAACCCGACAAAAGGGCCGGTTAAAAGAGTTAATTGACCACTTTCTTCCTCAATCATAGCGGCTTCTGCATCCTTGGCGGTAGTTCCGATCAGAGAATTACCACAACGTAAATGATGATCCAAAAAACTCAAAGGCGCGCCCACTGTGAAAGAATGTAACCAGAGACTAACCTTGGCCAATTCTACGGCCATCGGATTGATATCTACCCCATAAATACAGCGCTTCATCACCACTCTTTGTAATAACTGCGTTGGTTCAAGGGTGGGAGAATCGAGAATAATTCCCTGTTGTCGGAGATTGTCGATAATATTTTTTCGGGTGGTTTCCAACATGGTTAAAACGGGATTATCTTCGGGATAAAGATTGAGAATCTGGATTAACTCATCGGTGAGATAGTCCACTGCTTCCACTAAAAAATGTCCGCTGCCCATGGCGGGGTCACAGAGTTTAAGATCAATTGACACTCCCCGCTCTAAAGAGACGGGGATTCTTGGTTCACAGAGATTACTTGCTTAGACAGAATTGCTTCTGAAAAAGTAGAGGTATTCTCTCCCCAAGCGTTTATTGGATCTA
>NZ_SFBY01000320.1:0-18500 GCF_007095505.1 Microcystis sp. M_QC_C_20170808_M3Col | reverse complement strand
TAAGACCAGAACAGAGTAAATCTGTTAAGGCAGGTGCGAAAAATCCTTCGGGAAAGAAGCAGAAACTCAAATCGTGAGGTTTGGGAATCACCGTCCGTTTACGGCGGTGAGGATGTCAATTTAAAGGATTATGGCCGAAATTCTCGGATCACTTGCCAAACCCTTAATACCTCTGCCACTGTCCATGCTTGGGCAAAAGCACCTCTAGGGGTAAAAGGGGCATTGCCATCGAAAATTTCACTTAAATTACCGATACAGCTATCCCGAAGATGGTCGATCATCGGTGTTAAAAAACTCTCAGCTAGAATGGGATCGCGATAGACTTTCAGATGGGCCTCGATAAATGCCCCTAATAACCATCCCCAGACTGTCCCCTGATGGTAGGCACTATCTCTTTTTAAGCGATCGCCACTGTAAACGCCACGGTAATCAGGATGATCGGCATCTAGCGATCGCAAACCGCGAGAAGTCAACAATTTTAAAGCACAAATATCGACAATGCCCTTTTTCTGTGGGGAATTTAATAACTCCTCCACCGACAAAGACACGGCAAAAAGTTGATTCGGTCGTAAACTGGCATCATTACCCTTTTCCGTATCCAAAACATCGTAACAATACCCCAGAGAATCATCCCAGAAGCGAGAGAACCCTTTTAAGGTCATTTTTGACATTTTTTCGTAATCAGTGGCATCCATGCCCAAATAATGGGCAAATTGAACCATTATTTTTAGGGCATTGAACCAAAGGGCATTAATTTCTACGGGTTTGCCGATGCGGGGAGTAATCACCAGATCATCAACTTTGGCATCCATCCAAGTTAACTGTACTCCCGCTTCCCCGGCATAGATCAAACCATCGTCATCTAGGTGAATATTGTAGCGAGTGCCGAGACGAAACCAAGCGATCACTTCCGTTAAAGCGGGATAAATAGTTTTGAGAAACTCAAAATCTTGGCTTTGGTTAAAATAGGAACGAATGGCTTCAAAATACCAAAGAATAGCATCGACAGCGTTATATTCAGGCATTTCTCCCCCATCGGGTAGTAAATTCGGCAATAAACCCCGGTCTAGATAACGGGAAAAGGTTAGTAAAATCTGACGGGCGATCGCAGGTCTGCCTGTAGTCAAAGTTAATCCTCTTAGGGAGATCATCGTATCGCGACCCCAATCACCAAACCAAGGATAACCCGCGATTATCGTTTTGCCGTCCGGTTGATCGGGGAGAGGACGACTAACGATAAACTGGTCGGCAGCGAGGGTAAGTTGTTGAATCCATTCCGGCTGCTGGGGATTAATCAGACTATTCTCGTAGCGATAGCGAGACTCTAGAGAAGATTGACCGTCTAAATTCGGATCGGGACGGGTACTAGCGGCAATTGTCACCGATTCTCCCACTTTAAGAGTAGCCGAAAAACTAGCCCCATGGAGATGATTTTCCCGATCGATTAAACCACGATAACGTTCCACGGCCAAATCAAAGCGATAATACCAGATATTAGCGGTAAAAACCTGTCCCTGACTGATTAATAGATAAAAAGGTACAGCATTGTCATAGGCAATCACTCTTACTCCTTTTTCCAGGGGACTAATAGCCATTTGCCAGTTAAAACCCTGGGTATTGCCATGAAAATCACGATAATTGACAAAAGCAGTCAGATTCAGGGTTAAAGGAGAATTGCCGCGACGGTAGGTATAGCGAGTATAGGTGGTATTTTCTCCCTGTTCCATCCAGATACGCTTTTCTAGTAAGGCATCTCCACAGATAAAAGTCCAGACGGGAATTGTCCCTTCCAGATGAAAACTTTCGATATTAATATAGCCTTGCGGTTCGATCGTAGCACCTAACCAGCGATTGCTGGCCAGATGATAAATTTTCTGGTTATATTGTACCGATTCATCGATTTTAGTCACAAGAAGCGTTCTTTTCGTCGGTGGAGCCAAAGCAGCGATCAAGAGGCCATGATAACAGCGAGTTAGCAATCCGGCCACGGTTCCCGCAGCAAAACCACCGATACCATTAGTGACTAACCATTCGCGCTTTTCAGCCACCGGAAGATAATTACAGATATCCCGACCGAAACGGAGCTTGACCATGAGCTTCCAAATTCCTAGTAATTTTGTTATAATTAAAAATTGTGTCTTTATATCTATAGACTAACTCTATCTTAAGGAGGAAAATCGGCAGTGAGTAAACGTACTTTAGAAGGAACCACGCGCAAACAGAAGCGCACTTCCGGATTTAGAGCGAGAATGCGTAGCGTCAACGGACGCAAAGTGATTAAAGCTCGTCGGAAAAGAGGGCGCTATCGTTTAAGTGTTTAGGTTATTCTGGGAACCGACTAATTTTCGTGGGACTACCCCAAGTTCATCGCTTAAAACATCGACAGGATTTTCAAGCTGTCTATGGAAAAGGGAGGCGTTATCACGGTTCCCACTTAACCTTAATTAGTTTAGAGGATTCTGGCCAGGATAAGCCTCTTCCCAGTCGTTTTGGCATCTCGATTAGCAAGAAAGTTAGTAAAAAAGCGGTGGTTCGTAATCGACTAAAACGGCAAATGCGAGCGGCAATCCGGCAGTTATTGCCAGAAATAGCGACAGGATGGCGAGGGATAATCATTATCCGTCCCGAGGCGATCGAGTGCAATTATGAACATTTTTTGCGAGAATTAAAGCAGTTGTTAGTGAAGGCCAATATAATTCATGGGCATTAAAGAAGAAACTTTTTATGAAGGGGGTCCGCACATCGGCGACCTAATCATCAATATCCTGCTAGGATTTACGGTGATTTGTTTACCTTTAACCGTTGGGGCAGTGGTGCGGGCAATCTGGTTAAGATATAAGATAACCGATCGGCGGATTTCGATCACTGGGGGTTGGATGGGACGCGATCGCACAGATATTATCTATTCAGAAGTGGCAAAAGTGGCGAAAATGCCGAGAGGAATTGGTCTTTGGGGGGATATTGTCGTAACTCTCAAGGATAGAAGTCGTTTAGAAATGCGCTCGATGCCGAAATTCCGGGAAATTCATGACTATATTGCCGAAAGAGTCGCCGATAAAACCGGTCGTCCCCTAGAATCGATCATCAGTCAATAAAACAAAATAATCGATCGCCGAGATTCGATAAATTAGATTTGTCAAAGTGAACCCCTACTAAACGAGAAGGCATAGATTAAACCCATGGATTTTGGAGTCGGATTTATTTCCACAAATATCATGTTGCCAATCCTAGATTTTTTCTTTCGGATTGTGCATAGTTACGGTTTCGCCATCATTGCTTTAACGCTGGTGGTCAGATTTGCCGTCTTTCCCCTCAGCGCCGGCCAGATTCGCAATATGAGAAAAATGCGAATCACTCAACCCTTGATGAAGGAAAGACAGGCAGAAATTCAACAACGCTACAAAAATGACCCCCAAAAACAACAGGAGGAAATGGGCAAATTAATGCAGGAGTTGGGCAATCCCCTAGCGGGTTGTTTACCCCTGTTATTACAAATGCCGATTCTTTTGGCTTTATTTGCCACTCTGCGGGGTTCCCCCTTCTCGGACATTAACTATACCGTCGATTTACAAGTGCTGCCAAGGGAACAAATCGCCCTCGTGCAGCGGCAACCCTATGCCACCAAACCCCAAAACGTCTATATTGACGAATCTCTCCACTATCCCATCACCGCTTTTTTACCCCAAGGCAATAAAATCGCCCCGGGAGAACAGGTAAAAATCGACCTCCAAAACGACCAGGGCAAGTCTTTAAGCCAATTAGCCACGGAAGTACCCGAAAATAACCTAAAACCCACCTACGAGGTGCTTAAAGGTCAAGAACTGCTGCAAGTTAATGAAGACGGTTCCATCGTCGCTTTAGCCCCCGGAGATGCCAGTATTAAAGTTATCGTGCCGGGGATTGCCGCTAATACGGGTTTTCTCTTTATTGAGGCCCTGGGAAGAATTGGGGCAACCGGTGCGAATGGTGAAATTCACTGGGATATTTTGGCGATGGTGATCGCTTTCGGCATTAGTATCTATGTTAACCAAGAGTTATCCGGTGCCGGCGCGCCTTCGGGGGGGGCAGCCCAACAACAGCAAACGGTGAATAAAATCACCCCGATAATTTTTAGTATGATGTTCCTGTTTTTCCCCTTACCGGCGGGGGTATTGATGTATATCTTAACCGCGAACATCTTCCAAACTATTCAAACGGTGATTTTGATGCGGGAACCTTTACCGGAAAACCTGCAAAAATTGGTAGCGCAACAGGAAAAAACGGAAAAATCCCGCGATGCTCTCCCCTTTGAAAAACGTTCTAGCAAGAAAAAGGAAAAAACATCGTAATGAGTATATGGGAGCAAAATAGCGAGAAAGCTAAACAATGGCTGGAAAAACTGCTAAAGTTGATGGCCATGTCCGCAGATGTCCAGATTGGTGTGCAGGAATTGGGAACTGGACCTTCCTCCTGTTGGTTGATTATTGATAGTAGTCAATTGAGTCCCCAACAAGTGGAACTTCTCCTCTCTAACAGGGGTGAGGGACTAGATGCGATTCAATCCCTAGCTAATACGATTCTGAATATTGGTGTCGAGACGGCAGAACATCAGTTCTATATTGTCGAAATCAATGGCTATCGTCAACAAAGACAGGCAGAACTTTTCGACTGGGTGAATCAAGCGGCGACGCAAGTGCGGCAAACAGGGCAGGAAATAGAATTAAAAGCCCTATCTTCGGCGGAACGTCGCCAAATTCATGCCTTTTTTCAGGAAGAAAACGATTTAACCACGGAAAGTCGCGGCGTGGAACCTGATCGCAGATTAGTGATTCGTTTAAAATAAGACCAAAGGGTGGGGTAAAACCTGCCCTCTTGCGTTTTTTCGCCTGTTTTTGCTCTAAAAGCTCTGCCAGCCAAATTTTTGTCATCGATTGATGTTTTTAATAGTGCGATTAACTCCCCATCCAACTTTAAAAACCCGCTCCCTTGTCCCCACTTCCCACTTCCCACGAAAAACTTTTTGCCGCAAACCCTAGTTATAGTTAATAACTTAACTTCAGAGCATTTACAGGTACATCATCCCAAGATTCTACGGTTCTTAAAACTGCTACCCACCCCGCTTGTTTTTGTTCATCCGTAAGACTGGTTAACCAACTTTGATGACAATCTTTTGCTGCTTGTTCATCTTGACAGGCAATACAAGCTTGTACTAAACCGCAGGGGTCAATCTGTTCATTTACCCAAATAATCATAGTTAATAGCCCTACTTAACTTTATTATTATAATCCATCGATCGCCCACAGAGAAACTTTTGATATTCATAACCTGTTACATAATTGGAGGATAACTCTGAGAGTTGACAGTCCGAGCGATCTATTGAAGAATGGAAATTAATTAACCATAATTCAAAAGGGGGAGAAGATGGCAGATTAAAATTTGGCTTTTCTTCTGAGTTAACTAAGATAAACTTAGGGTTTTTATCGGGAAATCTTTGGTTAAATTCCCAAGCAATTCCCATCATTTCTCCCACCTGCACCAAACTCCTATAGCTAGTGGCAATTACTAAGGGATAACGGCTATTATTTTCGATGGTGGTAACTAATTTATCTGGGCGATAATACTTACGATAGCCTAAATTAAAAGTAACACTTAGGGAACTAATTAAAGCCATGATAATTACAATAATTACGATTTTTCTATGCTCCCTTTGCCAACAATTGTCTAATAAAATTGCTAGAATTAAAATTACCGAGGGAAAGTAAACAAAACTATATCTAGCTCCCCGGGTAATATCGACCGAGAGCAGATAGGTGATGACAAAGAAAATAGCAATTGAACTGAGAAAAAATGCCGAGAGAATGCCTAATTCTGGTTTATAGGAGTCTAGCCACGCTGTTTTTAATTGTGGGATAATCCAGAGAAAAAAACCGATCATTATTGCCCCAGAAATCAAGATAATTATTAAAGATTCTGATTCAACGGGGAGCAGAGAAAGCATAGTAATTAATGTTCCCAGCAATTGAAAAAAGGGGCTAATTACTGCTAAAAAACTATCATTGTCTCTCTGAATCCAACCGGTCATCTGATTGCCATAATCTTTGGGTACAACCGTGATCAACCAAATAATAATAAAGCTCAAGTTACCTAAAAAAACTAAACTTAAACGCCACCAATTAGTTATCCAAAAGTTTTTTTGTTTGATTTGATTGAATAAAATCAATAATAAAGTTATTGCTTCCGCTAGGATAGTTAAACTAAAAAAATAGTGGACTAATAACCCTAGACAGTTGACAATTAACCAGAAAAAAACCAAAGTATGGGATATTCTTTTATGGTGGATAATTTGACCGCTTGCCCTAAGAAAACAGCCTAAAGATATGAGGACAAATACAACCGCTAAAGTATAATGGCGCGCTTCTTGGGAGATAAAAACCCCATAGGGAGAAACCGCCATTAAAATCGCCGCTAGAAAAGCGATCGAGCCTGATTTAAAGACCAATTTACTGATAAAATAAATTAAAGGAATCGAAATAACTCCCCAAAATACTGCCAGCGATCGCATTCCTTCTAAAGATACATATTCTCCCCGATCAAAGAATAATTTATTCCAGAGATAGGCGAGAATAAAATATAAAGGTGGATGATTGTCCTCCTGAATAACTAATTTAATTACATCGGCAATAGTTGCCTGATGGTTGCTCTGGAGAGGTGCTAATAAAGTGTCTAGGGAAATTATTTGATTTAACGGCACTATCTGGTAATTATTGCCAATACTAAAAACCATAGTGGCAAATTCATCTGTCCAGGGAGGTTTGCTCGTTAATTGTGTTAACCTAATAACCAGTCCCAAAATTATTACTAATCCTAACCAGCAAAAATCAGACCAAGCTAACCGCTCCTTGCTTTTTTGTTGTAGATTAGAAATGACTGTAGATAAATTCAATTTAATTGTTATCTCCAAAAGATTCGATTATTTTAACTGCTTCCGATGGGGAAATATCTTGACGGCAATTAGGATAATCATACTCCTCCCGGGCAATTAATGCCCCACTGAGACGATAAAAATATTCTCCCATTTTCATCCAATCGGAATACAAATCGGGTTCGGGGAATTGTTGCCTTAATTCCGAGTTTTTGGGTGTACCATAATTGAGCCAGTATCCTTCTCCAAATAGTGGGGAATTAAGCGCTAGGGTTCCCTCTAATTCTAAACCATCATCGCCCCTGGCGTTTTCGATTCCTTCCACCAAAAAACAGCTATTCTCGGCATTTTCAAAGAGGATTGCGTATCCTTTCCCCTCTTCTGCGAGGATTTTAATCTCGCTGGCCCGAAATCCGGGGGGGATATAGTTAGGTAAAATAATCTTAGCATCTAGCGATCGCATCTGTTGCCGTTGACTGGCGCTCAAAGTTACCGTTTCTGCTCTCAAATATTGCCCATTGTCAATAATAACAATAGATAATCCTAAAACTAAAGGCCAGAAAAATTTTATGGTCATAATCGCGGTTTTTAAGGTCATATTCTCGAGAATATGTCAGTTTTTAGCTGATTTACTGATTATTTAACCAGATTGACGACGAATATTGCCCTTTTCCTGTTCCCGATTCCCTATTTACCCATTCTAATCGACAAAAAAACAAGCATAATCTCCAATAGAGAGGGGATTCCACTTTTTTCCACTTCTGTCATCCTGAATTATGGGACTGACATCACCCCAAACCCTCTCGTATTCTAAGGTTATCGACAGGAAAGAGAGGTAACAACCATGTTAGTCAGCCACCAAAATCCAACTTTTGTCCGTAACTACTTAATCGCAGTTATCTCCGTGGTGATGATGGGTGTGGGAGTTGCCGATCTCGTCAATAATCCCTCCCGAATCGCTCAACAAAACCGTCTTGATGGTTATGGTCGCTATGTTAGCGCTGGTTTGGTTAGTGGTGCGGTCAATAATATGCGTTAATCTGCCTCTGACTCTCAATCCTGTTTAAAAGGTGTGGGGGAGTGGGAAGTTTTTTCAGTGATCAGAACTGATAACTGATAACTGATAACTGATAACTGATAACTGATAACTGATAACTGATAACTGATAACTGATAACTGATAACTGATAACTGATAACTGATAACTGATAACTGATAACTGAAACTGCTTAAACCCAAGAATGGAGAGCGCGTAATTGGGGCGTTTTTTTAGCTTGGTGGGTCTGCATTCTTTGTAAAACATCATCGAGAATTGTCACCGCTTTGCGGATATATTCCCCCTTATTAAGCATGACACATTCGGCTCTTTCGGCCATAGCGGCATCGGTAATCTCGGCCCGGGAAGGAATACTTTTCTTGACCAGATTTTCTAGGACTTGGGTGGCCCAAATTACCGGAATATGTGCCGCTTCGCATAACCAGAGAATTTCCTCTTGAATTTCTGCTAGTCTTTGATAGCCAATTTCTACAGCTAAATCGCCCCGAGCAATCATCACCCCAAAAGGTTGTTTACCGGCGGCATGGATGATTAATTCGGGAAGATTTTTCACGGCTAAAGGTGTTTCTATTTTGGCCACAATTGCTTTTTGTCGCCAAGCATCCCCCAAACGACTTTGTAACTCTAGCTGTAGCGCTTCGATATCACTGGCTTTCTGCACAAAAGAGTAACCGATAATATCGGCATTTTGGGCAATAAAATCTAAATCTTGCCGGTCTTTTGCGGTCAAAGGATCGATATTTAAGACGGTATCGGGGAAATTTAGGCCTTTATCTGCTTTGAGTTTTTCTCCTTTCTCCCTGGCGTGAGTAATTTTTAGTAAAAGACCTTCTGGCATTATGGCAATAACTTCAGCCCCAATATGACCATCATCAATCCAAACTTTCGCCCCGACGGGAATTTGGGGAATAATCTCCGGTTGGGAACAATTAGCCTGAAAATACTGAGGATGAGCAGTATGGGGCGGTTGGGTGGTTAAGAGGAGAAAATCCCCTTGATATAGTCTGGTTTGGGACTGGGGGGCTAAAATCTGTTCTAAACGGATTTTTGGGCCAGCTAAGTCCATATAAACCTTACAGGTATGTCCATTGACTAAATTTTCGGGATTTTTGACCGCCTCGCGCAGATTTTCGATCATTCCCTGCCATTCTTTGGGGCTATCATGGGCGCAATTAATGCGAATACAGTCCATTCCGCAACGCAGTAATTGAGCGATAAAATCGGGGTCGGTTGCCGCCTCCGTCGGCATTGTCACCATAATTCGCACCCGACGCCGGGGGGAAGGCAGACCGAAAACTTCGGCGCTATGGGAGGCTAAAAGTTGATCTCCTTGGAAAAATGCCTCTAAAGGGGGATGTTTGGGTAATAATGAGGCTTCTTGATGACAAACCGCCCCTAAAGTGGCAATTACTGCATCGAGAGTCGGTAAAACTTTCGATTCAATCCGGCCTAGGGAAGATAATCCCCAGGGCATTAAAGCTAATTGTAAATCCCGGATATCTTCTTGTCTCAGGGCGAGATAATAGGCTAAATTACGGGTGCTAGGTTGAAAATTCTCCTTTTCAATGAGGTTTTTCCACTGCTGCAATTTCTCCTCTCCTTCCACTGTCACAAAATGCCGTAACCTTTGCAGATGATGGAGGAGAGTTTGGGGATAGGATAATTGTTCTCGCTTGAGTTGTTCTGAGAGAGTTAAAGACATAAAATTGAGTACAAAGTAAAAATCGTCAATTATTAAGGCAATATTTGCCTAGAAAATGCTCACTTTCGCCGCTTATATTGCTTTTGGCTGGTTATGGGGTCAGTTCTTAGGTATAATCTCTCTGTTTCTATACTAAGCAAATATCCTGTCTCTAGAAGTTAATTTTTGCTACGATTTATGGCGGTTATCTTAACGGTGAGGTGGGAAGTTTTGGTTTTCGGTGGTCGGTGGTCGGGGGTCGATACTAAAAAAGCTAGGTTTATCGGGGAAAAATTATCGATAAGCTTCCCTGTCTTATGCCTTTGATAAAATTTAAAATAATGGCGTACATTGGCTGAATAAATTATCTTTTTTAAGCTATATTAAAGGTGCATAAAGTTATTAGTAACTACAGTATTAAGTTTTATTAAGGGAGGGAATGCTCCAGAATCGCGACTATAATGAGTAAACAGATCATTCCTGTGTCGGCGAGAGCGAGAAAATATGTCTGCTACTGAATACGAAGCAATTATCGGTTTAGAAACCCACTGTCAACTGAACACCAAAAGCAAGATATTTTGTCCCTGTCCCACCAACTTCGATAGTCCCCCCAATACTAACGTCTGTCCCATCTGTTTGGGTTATCCGGGGGTATTACCCGTCCTTAACCAAGAAGTCCTGGCCAGTGCCGTTAAACTGGGATTAGCTATCGATGGTAAAATCACACTCCATAGCAAATTCGATCGCAAACAGTATTTTTATCCCGACCTGCCGAAAAATTATCAAATTTCCCAGTATGATCTCCCTATTGTCGAACAGGGTCAACTAGAAATCGAGATCGTCGATAAAAAAACTAAGGAAGTTAGCCGCAAAATTATCGGTATTACTCGTCTGCACATGGAAGAAGACGCGGGAAAACTGGTTCATGCCGGCAGCGAACGTCTCTCTGGTTCCACCCATTCCCTGGTGGATTTTAATCGTACAGGTGTACCATTATTAGAAATTGTCTCGGAACCGGATTTACGCACCGGGGCCGAAGCGGCGGAATATGCCCAAGAATTACGGCGTTTAGTGCGTTATCTCGGCATCAGTGACGGTAATATGCAGGAAGGTTCCCTGCGCTGCGATGTCAATATTTCTGTGCGGAAAAAAGGCGCTAAAAAGTTCGGGACTAAGGTAGAAATTAAAAATATGAACTCCTTTAGTGCTATCCAAAAAGCCATAGAATACGAGATCGATCGACAAATTGCAGCGCTCGAAAATGGCGAATTGATCCTACAGGAAACCCGTCTTTGGGAAGAAGCTACTCAACGGACGATTAGTATGCGGAAAAAAGAAGGTTCTAGCGATTATCGCTATTTTCCCGAACCGGATTTACCCCCCCTAGAAGTCTCTCCCGAACAGTTAAAAGCTTGGGCGGAAGAATTACCGGAATTACCCGCTCATAAACGTCGTCGTTATGAAGAAGAATTTGGTCTTTCCCCCTACGATGCCCGGGTTTTAACCGATGATCGCACCGTGGCCGAATATTTTGAAACTACTGTAATTGCCGGGGCAAATGCGAAATTAGTCGCTAACTGGCTCAGTCAAGATATCGCCGCTTATTTGAATAATAATAAGCTGATGATCACGGAAATTGCCCTGCAAGCGTCAGACTTAGCTGAATTAGTTAAACTGATTGAAGCGGGAACAATTAGTGGCAAAATTGCTAAGGAAATTTTACCCGAACTTCTCAGCCAAGGCGGTTCACCAAAAGCACTGGTGGAAAAGAAAGGATTAATACAAATTTCTGACACTTCTGCGATCGAAAAACTGATCGAGGAAATTATTGCCTCCCATCCAAGCGAGTTAGAAAAATTCCGGGCGGGTAAAACCAATCTTAAGGGATTTTTTGTCGGTCAAGTCATGAAAAAAAGCGGCGGTAAAGCCGATCCTAAATTAACTAGCCAAATCTTAGATCAAAAACTTTCTGGTTAGTTATATTCAGTGAGAAGTGGGGAAGTGGGGAAGTGGGGAAGTGGGGGAATTTAAACTAACACCCCAACACCCTAACACCCTATCACCCCAAAACCCCCCGCAACGCGCACGCAGTGACCACCCTGCCTCCTGTCTCCTATATCCTGACAGCTAAAATAACTGATAACTGAAAATGTCCAATTCCTCAACAACCTCGCAATTAAAGCCTAATAGCCCCAAAATTCTGGCTGTTGTCAACGGTAAAGGTGGTGTGGGTAAAACCACCACTGCGGTCAATTTAGCGGCAATTTGGGGGCAAAATCAGCGTGTTTTGCTGGTGGATGCGGATCCCCAGGGTTCCTCCACTTGGTGGGTAGAAAGAAATCAAGGGGATATGGTATTTGATTTAGCCAAGCAAATTAATACAGAGAAATTAGGAGAATTGCGTCAAATTATCGAGTACGATCTGATCGTGATTGACACACCACCAGCTTTGCGCTCCCAATTACTTACCGCAGTAATAGCAGAATCAGATTATTTAATTTTACCGACTCCTCCCGCACCGATGGATTTAATGGCTTTAATTGACACGGTACGCACGGCAGTTAAACCCCTAGGAATTTCCTATCGGGTTTTGTTAACGAAAGTGGATTCCCGTAGTCTTAAGGAAACTTTGGAAGCACAAAATACTTTATTAGAATTAGGTATTCCTGCCTGTCATGCTTTTGTCAGAAATTATAAGGCCCACGAAAAAGCCGTTTTAGACGGGGTAGCTATTACCAATTGGCGCGGTAAAAATGCCCAAGAAGCCAGCGCCGATTATCGTCTTGTGGCCGAAGAATTAGAACGGGATTGGTAGATTTATGGACAGGTTTTCTAAGCACAATATTTTTGCAGTAAAGAAATCACTAAATCTAGACCATCGGGCTGAACTTGAACAGTATAGGCTTCGGCTTCAATTTGCCGGCTAAAACCTTCATAATTCATAAAAAATCTTCTGGTTATTGCTGGTGGTTCTATCCCTAAATTAAGAGCTTTAACTGTTTTGCCTCCATGACAAAGTTGAGTGGCATGGACAGCTTCATGAATCAATGTTGGTCGGGCAATACCTAAGTCAAAAACTAGGGGATGAATCCAAATAATTCTAGTTTTACTATCAAATAAACCGTAGGCTCCTCGCACGGGTGGCGGGGCAATTTTGACGATGAAATTGTGTTTCTCTAGAGCTTTTTGTAGTCGTAGAAAATCTGGATTCGCTGCCGATAAATTTTCTCCTGCAGCTAATTGTATCCCTAGAAAAACAGCAGCGATTGTGTAATAAATGCCCATCCGGTGATAGTTCATATTAAAGGGAGATCAAAATTAGCAAGAGGTCTATTGATGAATCGAACCATCGGGGAGAATTGTTCCTGTTAAAATTGCCCCAGTTAATTTCACCATAATACGCTTACCAAAGCCAATTTTTGCCCCGCGTAAATCCGCCGCCGACAGATCCGCCCCGCTTAAATCGGCCCCGATGAGATTGGCTTCCTGTAAATTTGCGCCTTTAAGGTTAGCTTCGAGGAGATTGGCGCGAAAAAGATTAGCTTTGTACAGATTAGCTTTTTCTAGGTTAATTTTGTGCAGGAAGCTATCGCTTAAGTCGGCATGGCTTAAATCTGCCCCGATGAGACTGCGATTAGAGAGATCTTTTTCCTTCAGGTTGGCCCCCTGTAAATCGGCTCCGTTTAAGTCCCGATAGTGAGGGCGCCAGGCGGCCTGATTGTGAACCTGATGGTTATTCTGGGAGTGGCTGTGTTGACTATGGGTTTCTTGACTAGGGGTTTTGTGACTGTGGGTTTGTGAATTTTGGCCGGGTTGGCTAGGGTGAGGCTGATAGGGGGAAGCAGTTTTATAAGCGTGGGCGGGCTTTTTTTCAGGTTTAGGGGCGTAATTGGAGCTTTTAGAAGAATTTTGATGGATTTGCCGCAATTGCTCCCTAGCGTGGTTAATTTCTTGCAGTTTAGCGGTGGCTTTTTCCAAAAGACGCTGATTATCTTTGGGAATGCGATCGGGATGCCAAATAAACACCAAATCCTTGTAGGCCTGATTGATCTCGTCGAGAGATGCCCCATGATCTAACCCTAAAACTTTATAGTATCGCTCCAATTCTTTCATCATCGAAGTCCTAGTACAAGGATAAAAGCATTAATGGCCAGAATTTTTCTGAGTCTGGTCGGATTTTCTGGGAGAGGATTTCTTTCAGGATAATTTGACTCTGGGATAGTTGCCATAAAATTTGAGAAAATGTCTGGTAATTAAGAAAATCTCGTTTTTCTATCCTGTTTTGGGCTGTAATTGTATAGCATATAACAGCAAAATTAGCAAGTTATCGATACAAAACTTAATTTATGCTGTTAGGGAAGTGGGGAAGTGGGGAAGTGGGGAGGTGGGGAGGTGGGGAGGTGGGGAGGTGGGGAAATTGAACTAAAACCCCAACACCCCAAAACCCCAACACCTAAAACCTGCCGACCGCCGACCGCCTCCCGACTGCTGTATGATAAAACTTGTCCCGATAGGATAAATCAAGGTTGTGAAATTTGGTCAGTGGTTGGGGTTTATCTGTTTAATAATGGCTCTGTATGTATTGTGGCAGATTCGACAGCTGTTATTATTGATTTTTATGGCGATCGTGTTTACCGTAGCCTTAAATAGATGTGTAAAAGGATTGCAGAGATTAGGGATTAAAAGGGGGTTAGCTATTTTAATTACCCTGCTGACGAGTCTAGCAATTGTGATTTTATTTTTTGTAATTATCGTTCCCCCCTTTGTTGAACAGTTTCAAAAATTAATTGAACTTTTACCGCAAGCTTGGGATTTAGTCCGCAATAACTCGATTCGATGGCGACAACAATTCCAATTTGATTGGTTGCCATCGCTGCCTAATTTAAGTGATTTAGTCCAGCAGTTACAACCTTTAGGAACCTTTGTTTTTAGTAACTTTTTTACTTTCTTTTCTAACTCAGTTGCGGCAATTTTACAATTATTATTCGTGCTGGTGTTAGCAATGATGATGTTAGCCAATCCCCAACCCTATCGACAAGCTTTCTTAAAATTATTTCCTAACTTCTATCGTCGTCGTGCCGAGGAAATTCTTACCCTATCGGAAGCGGGTTTGGGTAATTGGTTGTTGGGAATTGCCATTAGTTCAACTATCGTGGGAGTATTAAGTGGTTTCGGTCTTTGGGTTCTACAAATTAATCTAGTTCTCGTTCATGCTATCCTAGCAGGATTGCTCAATTTTATCCCTAATATCGGACCGACTGCTAGTGTGATTTTTCCGATACTCATTGCTGTTATCGATGCACCTTGGAAAATTGTCGCTATTCTGATTCTCTATTTTATTATCCAAAATGTCGAAAGTTATTGGTTGACACCCACTGTCATGGCTAAACAGGTATCTTTATTACCGGCAATTACCCTAATTGCTCAAATATTCTTCGCTCAAATATTTGGCATCTTAGGTTTATTATTGGCTTTACCTTTGACAGTGGTAGTAAAAACATGGTTAGATGAATTACTATTCAAAGATATTTTAGATCAATGGGATCACGGTCATAACAAATCTTAAATAATCTCGGCAAAAGTCATGAAATTAATCATTCTTACTCTCTTTATTTTATCTAATTTTTTTGCTGCTCTCCCAGCTAAGTCTGAAACGGTTCTAGAAAAAATTAAACGCACGGGATTATTAGAAGTAGCTATGAGAGAAGATGCAATTCCGTTTGGCTATCGAGATAGTAATAATAATTTGCAGGGATTATGCTTAGATTTTATCCAATTGCTTAGAGAACAACTAAAGCATAAATTAAACCTCCGGATCATCAGTGTCAAAATTTATAAATCAACTTTATTTAATCGCTTCCAGTTATTGGAAAATAAAACCGTTGATTTCGAGTGTGGTCCTAATAGTATCAGAAAAAATATACCTGATGGTGTCAGTTTTTCTCGTCCTTTTTTTGTCACGGGAACTCAGTTTTTAGTTCGGAGTGATAATCAGAATAATTTTAACTTTTCCTCGTCCTTAGAAGGTATAAGTATTGGAGTTTTGCGAGATACCAGCACTCAAGAATTATTAAGACAAAAATATCCTCTTGCTACCTATCAAGAATTTCAAGGAGTGACGGGAAGACTGCGAGGTATCCAAAGTTTAAGAAGGAATAGAATAGATGCTTTTGCTAGTGATGGTATTCTGCTAATTGGAGAAGCTGTTATCCTCGGTTTATCCTTAGAAAAAGATTATCAACTTATCCCCCGCAATCCTTTAAATTGTGATTATTATGGTTTCATTCTTCCCGCTAATGATCCCCAATGGCAAGAGTTTATTAATGCGGTTATCGTTACCAGTGAGAACAGAAATATTTTTAAAACATGGTTTACTGAAGTTGCTTCCTATTTTATACATACCTGGCAGTATTGTCGTAATAATCCCGAAAAATCTCAGTAAAACTTAACGATTATGCTCAAAAAAAAAGATTTATTTTGGTTAGTTAGTTCCAGTACAATAATCCTGTTTATTTGCAGTGCTATCAGACATATTTTATTTCAATCTAATGCTCTCGATCTTGGTTGGTTCGATCAAGGAGTTTACCTAATTTCTCAAGGAAGAACCCCGATTATATCTTTTGTTGGCTACCATATTTTAGGCGATCATATCGCTTTTATTCTCTATCCTATAGCCTTACTTTATAAAATTTATCCTAGCGTTTATTGGCTGCTTTTCTTACAAGCTTTTTCCCTTTCCCTGGCAGTTTTTCCCCTCTGGCAATTGGCTATACAAGCGGGATTAAAAGAAAAACAAGCTTATACATTAGCCTTAGTTTATCTGCTCTATCCCCTGATTTTTAATGTTAATCTCTTTGATTTTCATCCCGAAGTTATCGCAGTGCCAGCGATTTTTTGGACGATTTTGGCAGCAAGATTAAATAATCTCTGGGGATTTTGTCTAGGAATCATTATTATTCTCGGTTGTAAGGCAATTCTCTCTTTAACACTGTTGGGAATGGGTATCTGGTTACTTCTCTGGGAAAAGAAAAAAATATCGGGAATAATTGCTATTATTAGCGGCATTCTTTGGTTTATTATCACCACGAAATTATTAATCCCTCTCCTGACAGGAAAATCGGCAGTTATCGAAATGGCTGATTCTCGATATAGTTATCTAGGAGATAGTTTGCCAGCAATTATCTTTAATCTTTTCCTCAAACCCGATCTTGTCCTGGGAAAAATCTTGACTGGCAATAATCTAGAATATCTAATCCTATTAATTATTCCCTTATTTTGGGGTTTATCCTGGCGCTATTCTGCCCCAATAATTGCCGCTATTCCCGCACTCGCTTTAAATTTATTAGCAGATCATGCCCCACAAAAAAACTTAACCACTCAATATTCCCTGCCAATTTTGCCCTTTTTATTTCTAGCGGTTATCGCCACTTTAGCCCATAATAGTAACTGGTTGAAGCAGCCTAAATGGATAATTACTTGGGCAATTATTGCCTTTCTTGCCTTAGCTAAATACGGCTATTTTTGGTCACTATATTTAAATTCCCTTGATACTTGGGCAGCTACCCAAAAAGCTCTAACCCAAATTACCACCGGTGAGAGTGTCTTGACTACTTCTAGAATTGCCCCCCATCTTACCCATCGAGAAATAATCAAATTAGCGATCGAAGGTTCCCAATCCCTAGATTTAAATCAATTTAATTATATCCTACTCGATCGCCGTCATCCCGGTTGGTCTAGTTCACCAGAACTAATTGATGATCACTTAAATAAACTGAATCAAAATGACAACTTTCGGTTAATCCTTAATGAGGATGATGTGTTTTTATATCGGGCCTTGACAACCCCTCAAGAAAAAAAATAATTTGTCGTTCCACCGATTCCAATAAATTTTCTTTATCGACGGGAAACCAGACAATATCAGCATCGGCACGAAACCAAGTGCGCTGACGTTTAGCAAATTGACGGGTGTGGAGGATAATTAGATCGATCGCCTGTTCTAAAGAAATTTCCCCGAGGAGATATTGCTTAATCTCTGCATAACCCAAAGTCTGCAAAAGTGGCAAATCCCAACCGTATTTATCCCCCAAATTCTGCACCTCTGCTACTAATCCCCTGGCGATCATTTGATGAGTACGAACAGTGATCCGCTTGCCTAAACTTTCTGGGGAACAATCTAAACCAATTTGTAAAATCGGATAAGTGGGAGGATTTTCTCCCTGCTGACTAGAGATAGGTTTTCCTGTCAGATAAAAAACCTCCAAAGCGCGTAAAGTCCTGATCTGATCATGGGGATGAATTTTTTTAGCAGCCTCCTCATCTACCTGCGTCAGAATCTGATAAAGATAGGATTGCCCTAAAGCTTGTAATTGCTGTCTTAAATCCGCTTGAGGAGAAACCCTCGGTATTTTTAAACCTTTGACAATGGACTTGATATAAAGTCCCGTACCACCGACCAAAAACAGAGGAGAATAGTGGAGAGTGGTGATTAAATCCTCAGCTTGTTCTTGGTACTGTGCTAGGGTAAAATTATGCTGAGGAGCGCAAATATCAATTAGATAATGGGGAATCCGCTGACATTCTTCTAAGCTAGGTTTAGCGGTACCAATATTAAATTCTCGATAGATTTGTCGGGAATCGGCACTGAGAATTACTGAATTAAACTTTTCGGCCAATTGTAGGGCTAAACTGGATTTTCCCGTGGCAGTTGCCCCACAAATAACAATCAGAATAGGGAAAGAGGAAGTAGTCATCGAAAATTTTGGGTGGGAAACCCCGCCGTTCTAGGTTGGCTTTACGTTAGAATTAAAAAGACCGTCTCGAAAACCAAGTGGGCGGACAGCACCTTGAAAACTCGGCTTAGGG
>NZ_SFBY01000032.1:0-18892 GCF_007095505.1 Microcystis sp. M_QC_C_20170808_M3Col | reverse complement strand
AGTTAAAAGTTAAACTTCAAGTTTTTATTCAGGACGAATGTACTGATTAACTAATTTTTTGGGGAAAATTAGTTAACCCATCATTATAACATATAATTAATTTGCAAGAGTTCTATTCTATACAAGGAGAAAAGTTAAGCTTTCCTGGACCAGTGAAGTAAAGTAAAAAATAATAAACTAAAAAAAGAAAATATTCCCAAGTATGTTTCCTCTACTTTAATACTATTGTGACAATTGCGACTTAATCCGTCGATAGAATTCAGCCGTCGGTCGTCAGGAAGTGGGGAAATGGGGAAATGGGGAATTCAACTAAAACCCTAAAACCCCAAAACCCAACACCTTCTAACTGATAATTGATAATTGATAACTGATAACTGACCCCCCATCTTGCCGCTTATGCAGAATTTAGACGAAAATACCCTCGATTGCGCCGTTAGTAAACCGGATTTGGCCGAACAAAGACAGGAATTTCGGGGACTTAGCAATAAAGTTTATTTTAATTTCGGTGGTCAGGGAACCTTGCCCAAGGCGGGATTAGAGGCGATTATCGATGCCCATAATTTTCTCCAACAACAGGGGCCTTTTTCAGGACGGGTAAACGATTGGATTACCGGAAAAACGGAACTTCTCAGGCAAGAAATGGCTCAGGAATTGGGAATTAGCCCTAAGAATCTCTCTATCACCGAGGATGTCACTGTAGGCTGTAATATCGCCCTCTGGGGAGTTGATTGGCAAGCGGGGGAACATATTTTACTAACCGATTGTGAACACCCCGGAATTATCGCCACGGTTCAAGAAATTGCCCGTCGTTATCATCTGGAAATCTCCACTTGTCCTATTCGGGAAACTTTAAACGGCGGCAACCCGATAGAAGTGATTTCCGCCCATCTACGTCCAAAAACTAGGGTTTTGGTGGTTAGTCACGTTTTGTGGAATACTGGACAGGTTTTACCCCTCAAGGAAATCTCGCAACTTTGTCATGATAATTCTGTCACCGAAAAACCCGTTTTAGTGGTGGTGGATGCTGCCCAATCCGTGGGTTGTTTGCCCTTAGATTTAAGCGCTACTGCCGCCGATTGTTATGCTTTTACGGGTCATAAATGGTGGTGTGGACCGGCTGGTGTGGGAGGATTGTATATTCGTCCCGAAATTTTCCCTAGTTTACAGCCCACTTTTATCGGTTGGCGCGGCATTGAAACAGATAGCCGAGGACAGCCTATCGGTTGGAAACCGGATGCCAGACGCTTTGAAGTGGCCACTTCTGCCTATCCCCAATTTGAGGGTTTAAGGGCAACTATTGCGGTACATAATGCCTGGGGTGATGGGGGACAAAGATACGAAAAGATTTGTCAATTAGCGGCTTATCTTTGGGGGGAATTAAAGACGATTAAAGGGGTGAAATGTTTAAAAAATTCTCCGCCGGAATCCGGTTTAGTTTCCTTTCAAATTGACTCGGCCATCACCCCACAAAAGTTAGTGCAACAGCTAGAAAAACAAGGGTTTTTACTGCGAACTCTCCTCGACCCCCTCTGTGTGCGTGCCTGTGTTCATTATTTCACTTTGCCCTCAGAAATCGAGCAGTTAGTAGCAGCTATCCAAAAGTTAGTTTAACAAAAATGTGGCTGGGGAAGTCCCCACCCTCAGCCAGCGTAGCGGATTGGGGATGCGCCGAGTGCCTCCTTTCCGCTTGCTCAAACCCTAACTGGATTTAGGGATATGATCGGGCTGTATTAGCCTAGACTAACACAGCCCCAAGTTACCTTTTAAATGTCCAAATCGGTAAGATTTAAACGCGATCCGTGGGTTTCGATAAATTCTCGCCGGGGGGCAACTCGATCGCCCATAAGAATCGTAAATAATTCCTCTGCTTTGGCTGCGTCTTCGATTTCCACCCGTTTTAAAGTGCGAGTTTCGGGATTCATGGTAGTATCCCAAAGTTGTTGGGGCATCATTTCTCCTAACCCTTTAAAACGTTGGATTGTGTAGTTAGCATTGGAGGGAAATTCTGCTATCTTTTGCTGTAATTCTCGATCGCTATAGCAGTAGGAATGATTTTTACCGCGTTCCAATTTATAGAGAGGAGGACAGGCGATATATACATAACCTTGGTCAATTAAATTCTTCTGATAACGATAGAAGAAAGTTAACAACAAAGTTCGGATGTGTGCGCCATCCACATCAGCATCAGTCATTAAAACAATGCGATGATAGCGCAATTGTGAGGGGTCGAAATCTTCTCCTTTAATCCCTAAACCGAGGGCCGTAATTAAGGATTGAATTTCCGTATTTTTGTAGATTTTGGCATCATCGGTTTTTTCGATATTGAGGATTTTTCCCCGCAGAGGTAGAATCGCTTGAAAACGACGATCGCGCCCCTGTTTGGCACTTCCGCCGGCGCTGTCACCTTCGACGATGTAAATTTCTGACTTTTCTGGGTCTCTTTCGCTACAATCAGCCAATTTACCCGGTAAAGGTGAGGATTCCAAGACCGATTTCCGTCGTACTAAGTCCCGCGCCCGTCGGGCCGCTTCAGCCGCCTTGTACGCTTGTACTGCTTTTTCGATAATCGTGTCGGCCACTTGGGGATTTTGTTCTAAGTATTCGTTGAGAGTTTCCCCCACCAGGGAATCAACAATACCCCGGACTTCGGTGTTACCCAATTTGGTCTTGGTTTGTCCCTCAAATTCCGGTTCGGGGACTTTTACGGAAATAACGGCGGTTAAACCCTCGCGGACGTTTTCCCCCGCTAGATTAGGCTCGTTTTCTTTAATTTTATTGCGTTTACGAGCAACATTATTTAAAGTACGAGTCAGAACTGCCTTTAATCCTTCTAGATGGGTTCCCCCGTCAATGGTGCGGATGTTATTAGCAAAACCGAGAATATTATCGCTATAGGCATCTATACACCACTGAAACGCCACTTCGATATTAATTCCGTTCTTTTCCCCCGATACATAGATAATATCTTTGTGCAGGGTTTCTTTTTCCCGACACATATAGGCGACGTATTCTTTAATACCCCCCTCATAACAATAGGTTTCGATGTGGGGTTCTTCGGGACGGTAATCGCTAAAGGTGATTTTAACACCCGCATTTAAGTAGGCTAGTTCTCGTAAACGTCCAGAGAGGGTACTGTAATCAAATTCGATGCCTTGGCTAAAAATTTCGGTGTCCGGCAGGAAATTAACCCTAGTTCCCGTTTTTTCCTCTTGACCGGGACTGCTGACCAATTCTGTGACGGGGATACCTCTTTCGTAGCGTTGGGTATGTACTTTATGATCGCGCCAGACTGTCACATCGACCCATGCAGAAAGAGCATTAACGACGGAAATCCCGACTCCGTGTAACCCTCCCGACACTTTATAACCACCACTGCCAAATTTACCGCCGGCATGAAGTATAGTGAGAACGGTTTCTAGGGCAGATTTACCCGTGGTGGGGTGAACATCGGTGGGAATACCCCGGCCATCGTCGGTGACGCTGACGGAACCATCGGCCTTGATATCCACTTCGATATGAGTACAGTAACCCGCTAAGGCCTCATCGATCGAGTTGTCCACCACTTCATAGACTAAATGATGTAGTCCCCGCGGACCAGTCGTACCGATATACATCCCCGGCCGCTTCCTGACTGGTTCTAACCCTTCGAGAACTTGTATCTGTTCCGCGCCGTAGTTACTTGTCATAAAATTTCCCTAAAAAGGCTGTGATCCCTGATTGAACCTAAATGAATGGCAAAATCTTCAAAAATTGTAGCACATAAGGGTTAAAGACTGCTTAAGTGCCTTTAGGGAGAATTTTTTATTGGGTGTGGGGTGTGGGGTGTGGGGAAGTGGGGAAGTGGGGAAGTGGGGAAGTGGGGTGTGGGGTTGGGGTTGGGGTGTGGGGAAGTGGGGAAGTGGGGAAGTGGGGAAGTGGGGAAATTGAACTAAAACCCCAAAACCCCAAAACCCCTAAATCCCTAAATCCCTATCTCCTGTCTCCTGTCTCCTGAATACTGACTCCTGACTCCTAACCCCACCAACAAACTTTTTCAGCAGACCCTAAATAATGTCATCCTCAAATTTATAACCGACACCGACTACGGTTTTGATAAAGATAGGATTAGCAGGATCGGGTTCTACTTTTTTGCGTAAGCGTCGGATATGGGTATCTACTACCCTTTCATCGCCAAAAAAATCATTTCCCCAGAGATTATCGATTAATTGGGTACGACTCCAGACGCGATTGGGATAACTAACAAAGGTAGCTAATAAATTAAATTCTAAGGTGGTTAAATCGAGGGTTTCCTCTGGCATTCCCTCCAATTTACGAAGAGCAGAATGTTGATCTAAGTCGATCAGAAAATGACGGCTGCGATGGAGTTGTTGCGGTTGACTATCGTGTCTTAAACTACGTCTTAATAAGGCTCTTACCCGAGCGGTTAATTCCCGGGGACTAAAGGGTTTTACCATGTAATCATCGGCTCCTGTGGATAAACCGATAATGCGATCGATTTCTTCTCCCCTAGCGGTTAACATTAAAATATAGGGGTCTTTATTTCCGGGTTTTTGGCGAATTCTGGCACACAATTCTAGTCCGTCTAATTCGGGTAACATTAAATCTAAAATAACTAAGTCTGGTTGCTTTTGATAAAATAGTTCTAGTCCTACCCTACCATTATAAGCCAGATGACAAGTAAAGGATTCCCTCTCTAAGGTTTGCTGAATCAAATGGGCGATTTCAATTTCATCTTCGATAATAACGATATCCATAAGTAAGTAGTTATAATTTAATTGAAGATAGATTTTGCCTTTGATTCCCCCTGCCCCCCTTAATAAGGGGGGTGCGGATGCCCCCTGCTCCCCTTAATAAGGGGGAATCTGACAATTTTTAAAACCTACCTACTTAGGCATATTTTAACATATTAGCTATTCATTTCTTACTCAAAGTTGAATGTTAAAATAATCGTAATTTTTGAGACTTTTTGGGGGGAGAGTTGGCAACTCTCCCGACTGTGGTGGACTGGGGACTTTTTAAGGTAAAGGGACAAACTGCTCACCGGAGGGAGTCGATCGCACTTGAATTAACACCGGTTGACCGATGCGATCGCCAGTATTGGGATCAAAGCTAATTTTTCCGGTGGCTCCTGTTTGATAAAAATTGGCGGAACGCAGCTTGGATTGTAGGCCCGGACGTTGAGGATTTTCCCTTAAACCGGCAATAATCACCCGTGTAGCGTCAAAACTGGTGGCTGTGCGCCAACTAACCGGACCGCGCCACTGTTCCTGCATAAGATTGGCAAAAGTCTGGTTAAGCGAGGGGTGCCAGGGTGCGGCAAGGGTTAAACCTTGGGCGTTTTTGCCGCCATCTTCGAGGGTGCGAATATTGTAGAGGGTGGGACTACTAAACAGAGGCAAACGCTGACGATTGGAGCGAATGACCTCAAAAACGGGATCGAGGCGATCAACATGAGCGACGACAAATAGGCCGTTAGCACCCCCAGAAATCGCCTGATTAAGGGCTTGATCGGCCTTAAAATTGGGGACACTCAGATCACAGACAATCGGCACAATTTGACCGCCTTTTTTCGCCACATTAGCCATCAACTCGTCTTTAAAGGAAACATTATCAGGAGCTTGAGAATCATAGCAAAAAGCAATTTTCTGGACTTTAGCAGTATTTACTATGTAATTTGCTAATTTTTCCGTAATTTTGCCGTTAGAAGCCACCAGACGAAAGATATAATTTCCCGCACCGGAGAGATTATTAGCTAGGGAGGTGGGAGAAATCATCACCAAACCGCCTTTTTCGTAGATGGGAGCGGCGGCTAAACTGGCATCGGAGGCATTATGACCGACAACAGCGATAATATCGGGATTTTTGACTAATTCCCTGGCTACCTCTTTCGATATCTGCGGCTGATTATCGTCATTAACCACGATAACCATCAGTTTTCTGCCGTTGATCCCTCCCTGTTGATTGATCTGGGTTTGCGCGCTGGCGACTCCTCGCAATATTTCTTGAGCGACGTTGGGATTAGTTGTCGCTGGGACAACAACGGCGATTTTGAAGGGATTTGGGCTGGTTTGCAGGTTGCTGAGATAAATTACGCTTTCGGGATCGTTGGGACGTTGAGCGAGGGATTTTTGCAGAAGTCCCCTTGCTTCTTCGTAGTAACCCTGGTCAATAGCAGCGATCGCTGATTCTTTGGCGGTGTTAGAGTTAGTTTTGATTAGGAGATGATTGCCATAACTCATGCGGGGATTATTATCGGCTTTTGGGGCAAATATTGCCGAGATTTGGGGAAAAAGAAACCAGCCGATCAACCCCAGTAAAACATAGAAAATTGGCGGTAAGCTCGCTTTTTTGCCAGTCTTTGTCATCGCTTTACTCCTTAACTTTGCTGATTGAATTCGGCTAAACGGCGGTTAATTTCGTCATCAAGGCTTAAGAAATCGATTTCTTGAGCTAATTTCTCGCTATAGTTCTCGCTTAATTCACTATAGACGTTTTCTTTTCGATAACGGTTGTTAATCGCTTCATTGGCATCCTCAAAGCGATCGCGGGAGGTATTGAGGTTGAGACTACTATCAAATTCGTTTATTTTGCCTAAAGCCTCATTCATGGAACTAATCGCTTTTAAGTTGCTCATTTCTAACTTATAATGCTCGATTTTTTCCTGCTCTTTGCGAAGTTTTTCCTTAGCAGCAATGACCACTTTTTCCGCATTATCGACCCGATCTTTCATGGCGGGTAGAATTTTTTCTAGGGAGAGAACCTTAACCATAGCTAGTCTTGCCGCTTCTTGAAGACCTTTTTTTTGGGCGGTGACAGCCTGCTGCAAGGAGTTTGTGTGTTCCTGTTTTTTTGCCTCGTATTGTGCTTGAGCCGATTGCTGGGCTGCTACTACTTTCGCCACCGATTCTGTTAATTCCGCTAGGGATTTTTGCATCGATTCTAGGGATTCTTTGGCCGATTCTACGGCAATTTTGCCGCCGGATTCGATGGGAATACCCCACAACCAATTCCAGATCGCAACGAGAGAATTTCCTGCCTTATCACCGATCAGCCAAAAAATCAAGGCTCTTGGGTTTAATTTTTTGAACAATTTCATGCCGTTTGTCTCCTAGAGGTGTTACCTGTTAATTAGGAGTGATGGCCAACTTTAATGCAGTGGATAAGGTTAAGTTTTGTAAAAAGTCTTGACAAGGATAGGAAGGTTTAGAGTGAACCGGCAGATTTAATGGGAGCGAGGGGGACAAATTGACCCTTTTTGACCTGTAGAATCAAGTAGCGGCGATCATCAGGATTATTGTTCATGTTGCGGACACCATTCTCATCGAATCTAACAGTGCCAGTCATTCCTTCGATAGAAAAATCGTTTCTTAAAACTTGATTTAATAATTCTCGATCGAATTTTTGTCCTTGTTGGTATAACTTTCGCAAAGCGGTGAGGATAATTTTGGTCGCATCGTAGGACATGGGAGTGCGCCAAACATTGATCTTATTTTGCCAAAAACTCTGGATATAATTATCTTGTTTGAGATCATACCAAGGCACGGTGATAACTAAATTTTCTACTCCTTGTTTACCTTCTGCAAGGGTGAGATAACTTTGAAAAGTGGGGGACCCTAAAATCACTAAGTTTAACTTTTCTGCGGGACGTTGCTTAAAGATACTGACGGCTCTTTTCAGATCATTAACATAGGGAGCAACCATGAGAATATTTACTTGATATTGAGCAATTTTTTGATAAATTTCTTGTTTACCTAAATTAATTTTTGGTTCGATATTGCAGTCAAAATCTTCATCTTTAACGAATTTTTGAAACTGCTGACCGAGGAGAATGTTTTTATATTTGTTAGCAAAGTTATAATTATCTCCAGAGCGATTGTCGTAACAAATTAAATTAGTGGGGTTTTGGATAATTAGCTTGTCAGTTTGTTCGCGGATGTATTCACTTAAGGTTGTGGCAAAAGTTTCCATATCGGGAACCATCTTATACATATAGCCATTGCCAGAGATTTTCGAGGAAAAGCTGGTGGGAGATAGAGCAACAATTTTCCCTTGTACATAGCTATCTTTGGCCGCTTCACTAGCAGCAGAAGCATTATGACCAACCACTGCTATAATTGACGGATCTTTAACAAATTTTTCGGCTCGATCTTTGGCATCTGCGGCGCTATTATTATCATTAGCGACCACTAACTGTAGAAAGTGAAAATCGGGGTTTTTGGCCTGTTCATCGTTTAACTCCTGTTGGAATAAAGCAATACCTCGTAAAATTTCCTGAGCAATTTCTGGATTATTACCAAGAGGAACACTGGTGGCAATTTTTAAGGGATTTCTGTCTTGATAGGCCGCACGAGCGTTATTATAATAGATGCGAATCTCTGGATTATTGGGCAAGCGATCGAGGGATTGTTTAAAAAGCTGAATTGCTTGTTTATATTCTTTGTTTTTAAAAGCTTTTCTTCCCTGTTCAAGACTGTTATCTTGTCGATTTGTCTTTAATAATATTTCTTCACCTAAGCTAATTTCTGGGTATTTACTAGCATCATCGGAAAATACTCCTCCCCAATATAAAACTGATAAAGTTACCAGAAGACTTAAAATAAATAACAGAGCTTGTTTCCAGCGAATAGATAGACGTAATGGCCTTTTATTTTTAGGTAAAATCAACGGTGGTTCTTCAGGATTTTCTATCAAACGAGGCAGCAAAGAAGAACTAGCAGCATCCACCGCAAATCCGTGTAATTTTAAGTCTTGTCGAGCGATTGTTAAGGATTCTTGTAGGGATTTATGTCCAAGAAAATTGGGAAGAAAAACTTCTAGAAATCTCAAAGCAACCCGCACGGCGATCGGTTCTTTCATAACAATAATATGGGGTACTCCGATATTAGCCAACTGACGACCAATACCTAACCCATCGCAGGAATTACAGATAACAAGTTTTAAGCCTTTTTTAACAGCTATTTCTAGGGAATTTCTTAAGTTATGTTCTGGAGATAAAGCCGTATCATTATCAATGATAAAAACTCCATCGTGACCGTCACTACTGGTTTTACTATGACCTAAATAAACTACAATATCCCATGGATTTTTGATCAACTCATTGTGAATATTTATCGTTGAAAGAGGAGGGTCTGAACCAGGACTTAATATTTGCATAGAAACCTTATCTTGGTTTCCTAGTAACGTTTGCAAACTGGATAAACACAGGGAAGTATGCTTGTTTTCGATGTCAATATTGCCCAAAATTACTAAAACATTAATCGGATAAGTAAAAGTACGTTCTCTCGGGGGATCTATCTGGATAGTAAGAGCAATTTCCACATCGGGAAACCATTCGTGTAAAAAATTCCAAGACTCCCAGGGAATTTGTTGTAAATCAAAGTGGGTAGTTTGGATAAAAAATCTTACTTCTGACTCAGTACCTATATGGAACAAGATATGATTTTGTATCGAACTCAGAGAACTGGAATTTAGCCATTCATTTAAGCTATCTTTTAAAGTTTTAGTGGCTTTTTTGAGGTTGTCTCTAGGATCACCTACCGCTGCATGGGTGATCATGCTATGAGGAACGGTAATTCCTAAACTGGGTTGACTTTTTACCCAATGATAATAAGCTCGACGATAATTTTGCAAAGCGTCAGCAATGTCAAGGTTAGGGACTAATTTACCCTCGGTAAAAGGTGCTATCAAGAGATGATTATCACGAATTTCTAGAGTGACGGAAAATCCCGTTTCAAAACTGCCATCACCAATTTTCAGAATCACAACTCTGCTCATGTCTCTACCCTTGACATTTTCTGCTATCTCTATTAAATCCTAAACTGTTCGATAATGCTACTATCCCCTAAACTTAGGTTAACATTAAAGCGATCGTCGGCATCAGCTAGAAAATAAAGTTGCAGATAGCTATCTAAGGGTTTCTCCCTTGCTATTGCTTGTAAACTGGGGATTAATTGGCCTATTTCATCGCTAATTTGCAAAGATAAACCGGGGGGTAGCTTGGCAAAATTGTTCATGGCATAGGCACGAATTAAGACAGCAATTCTCTGGTTACTGGTTGATAAAACTCCTACCATTAAAGCGATTTTATGTCCCATTAATTGACTACCCACATCGAGCATTTTACGGATAGCAGCATTGGGATAATGAGGATCGATATTCCAGAGATATTCGGCCGCTTGCCAGCGAATAGTTTCATCTTGGGTTTGATGTTGTAGTTTTGCTAAAGCTTCCTCTGGGGTTAAATGTTCCGAAAATTCCACCTCTTTTTGACTAGCATACAGTTGTCTAATTCCTCGCTGAATATCTGTCGGAGATTCTCGGCTGCTGATTTTTTCAGCAGCCAACAAAAAACCCGGATTAATTGGACGATAATTGTCGATAGTGCTGAGGATTTCCTGCCATTTCTCTGTAATAATTCCCTGCAACCATTGACTAAGTTTAGTGGGGATTACCTCTAAACGCTGCTGATAAAGTTTTTCTCGCCATTGCTGATTATTCAACAAAGCTAACCACTGCTGACAACTAATATCTAATCTCGGAGAATAGGGGGAAACTTGACCTAACTTTTTAATTAAATTTTCTGCTGTTGCTGGCGATAACTTTGCTAGAGATTCCAGTTTTCCTTTTTCACTCTCTCCCTCTAAACAACTCTGCCAAAGAATATCTAAATCATCAATAATTTGCTCACTTTCCAAATAATATTGATGGTAAATTGGATCGTATTCTGCGAGATTTTTAACATCTTTTCTGGATATAAAACCCCAGATATTGAGGAATTTTTCTGCTAAATCTACCTGCACCCCTAGATAAAAATCCGCCGCTAAATCGGGAATATCAACCCATTCTTGCTCTATTGTCAATCCCTCAATGTCAATAGTTTGACTGGGAATAGTAGTCACTTTTTTATCTTGAATTTGCCAAGTAAACCCGTTAATAAACTCCCAAAGATACTGATGGTTTTTAGGTGTTGTTTGAAGGGAAAAATCAAGATTATCTTTCAGCCAATTGCTTAAGCATATTTGGACTAAGTAATTAATCAAAGCCTGATTTTTGGCGGTTTGATTCGAGTATTGACCGAGAATCGATCGAGCTTGCTTGATCTCTGTTTCCGAAAAAGTTAGCCAAAGGGATTTCGGGTTAATTTGTTGCAAAATATCGAGGTTGACTTTCATGGTATCTCCTAACAGATTAGATTTGAGTTAAGTAGGACTGACAAAAATATTCCAGATAAGCATCGATCTCTTGTTTTTGCCGAGATTGTAATTTAATCTCATTTAACAAAATAGGACAATCTTTGCCTTCCCTTGCACAGAGTAGCTGATAAAATTTTTTACATAATTGGGTTATTTCTCGACTAATAGTAGATGAGTGAACTCCCAATCGATTAGCGATCTGTACCTGTGTCATCTTTTGATGATAGTAACAATAGACAATCTGTTTAACTTCCTCCTCTTGAGTGATCAGTAACTTCTTAATATCTTCCTGGATTTCTTGCTGTTGTAGTAAGTCTTGACTTTGCTTCTTGCTGGAGAGATTGTCCCAAAAGTAATTACTACCATCGTCATAATTATTAGGCTCAAATTTAGAGTAAGGAGGATCGATATGATTACGCATTATCTCTCCTATTTGATTGAGTTTTGCCTGCACTTCCTCAATGGTGAGAATAACTTGCGGTTGTAACTGCTGTAGGCGATCGATTACTTGTTGCCAATCCTCCTCTTGCCACTTATCCAATGATCTAAGAGAAGCTTTTTTAACCTCTCGAAAACAGTTAAATATTAGCAGGTAATTCTCGGTAAAGATACCCGATGTTCGTAAAATTTTTTGAATTTTATTCGCACTAAAAAGACTGACGATACCGAGATTAGTCCTGCCAATAGTTTTATACTCTCCTCGCAGGAAATTATAGAGAGTATTTCTCAATTTTTTATCTGTCCATTTTTCTAAGATTAAGCGAAAAAATCCCGGTTTGGTCTTGTTATCCTGAAAATTACCGTAAAAATTGCTAGGATTATTGATAATTGCCGTGGCAAGCAAATTCAGCAAATAGTAGAATAGGGTTTCATAATCAGCATCGATCCGATGGCCAACATTTTGATAGACCCTTTGAGTTACCATAGAGGAGCGATATTGTAAAAAAACCATCCAATGGGACTTGACTAATTGGTTATTAGGGTCATTCTGTAACCATTGCCACAGAGCAAAATACACCGCTTCATCATTGGCCACGCTTCCAGCGATCGCATCGATCGATTTTCTTAATTGTGGCACTTCGCACCAGAAAACTCGATCGCCTTCAATGGCTTTAATAGTAGTATAAAAGTACCTAACGCTCATTTCTATCACCGGCTACAGGTATCTGATATCTGATTAGGTAAAAACCGAGGATTTTCTGCAAGAGTAGCCAATAAATTGAGCGATTCCCTTGCCAAGCGCACCTCTTTCTCTGACAATAGATGAGGGACTGATGAGAAATTATCAGTTATGCTGAGACAGCCTTAGCAAACCAGTAAAAGACTCATAAATTAACTCTGAGCTGCCACAAATTGCTGTCATATCAACTTCTAGGACAAAAATAGGAATGCGAGTAACTTTTACCGAAAATCAGGGTTTTAGAAAGGAATTGAATAAACGGGTTGATGCTTATTTTACCGAAAACGGCATCCCCACCAGAGATAATTTTGCCATGTACCTGAAGACGATCACGATTTTAACCTGGGTAATTGCCGCTTGGCTATTTGTGCTTTTTGGTCCGGATATCTGGTGGCTAAAAATTATTGGTTGCATGGTTTTAGGAGGAGGATTAGCAGGGATTGGTTTTAGCATTGGTCATGATGCTAACCATGGCGGCTATTCTAGTAAAAAATGGGTTAATTCTCTCCTTGGCATGAGCTACGATTATATCATCGGTACTTCCGGTTATCTCTGGCGTTTTCGTCATAATTATCTCCATCATACCTACACCAATGTTTTAGGATACGATGTGGAAATTCACGGCGATGGTGTCGTGCGAATGACTCCCCATGCCGAGCATAAATGGTATCATCGTTATCAACATTTATTTATCCCGATTCTCTACGCTATAATTCCTATATATTGGTCATTCTCCGATGTGCGATCTATCCTCTTTTGTAATCGTTTTGGCGAGATTAAAATTCCCAATCCTAAACCGATCGATCTATTCGTTTTATTGAGCGGAAAATTTGTTTATCTCTTCTGGTTTATTGGCATTCCTCTCTTAGTTGGTTATAGTCCCCTAGAAATAGCGATCGGTTTTCTCATTGTTTTTATGACCTATGGAGTGCTTGCCTGTCATGTATTTATGTTAGCTCACGTTTTGGAACCCGCCGAATTTATTCAACCCTCTGCAGCTAACCAAATCGAAGACGAATGGGCAATATTTCAAGTGCGAACTACCGTAGATTTTGCACCTAAAAATGTCTTTTTAAATTGGTATTTAGGGGGATTAAATTATCAAGTCGTTCACCATCTTTTTCCGCAAATTTGTCATATTCACTACCCTAAAATTGCCCCAATTTTAGCGGAAGTTTGCCAAGAATTTGGCGTTAATTATGCCGTTTATCCCACCTTCTGGGGTGCTTTAGCTTATAATTATCGTTGGCTCAGACAATTAGGCAATAAACAAAGTAATTTTGATCTCAAATTAGCCAGCTAAATATCAGTTATCAGTTATCAGTTATCAGATGTAAGTTATCAGTTATCAGTTATCAGATGTAAGTTTTAAGTTAATTAGTTAGTTATCTTTATCTTTATCTTTATACCTGTTTACTGTTTACTGATCACTGTTTACTGATCACTGTTTACTGTTTACTGTTTACTGTTTACTGTTTACTGTTTACTGTTTACTGATCACTGAAAAATGAACCTACCCAACTCGATTACCCTATCGCGACTCTTGGGACTGCCATTAATTTTATACTGGTTGCACCAAGGCACAGAAATCGATCGCTGGTTAAGTTTAATTATCTTTCTGATTGCTGCCAGCACTGATTGGCTCGATGGTTATCTAGCGCGAAAATTAAATCAAATCACCGAATTAGGTAAATTTCTCGATCCTTTGGTCGATAAATTGCTAGTTCTCGCTCCCCTCTTAGCTCTGATTGAAATGGATTTAATTGCTGCTTGGGGAGTATTTTTGATTCTCGCTCGGGAATTAGCGATCGCTGGTTGGCGGATTAATCCGAATTTAACGGGAAATAGCGACATAAAAGGGGCTAATTGGTGGGGAAAAAGCAAAACAGTCAGCCAAATTATCGCTATCGCTCTCTTAATTGCTCCCTTGCCTTCTGAATATAACTTAATTTCTCAGATTGCCTTTTGGCTATCGGTGACATTAACTTTAATTTCTGGCGTGATTTACGTCACACCCAGCCCAAAATTAACCCAAAATTCCCAAAAACTTGACCATTAGCAATAATTCAGGAAACAAACCTAGCAAACACGGTTGCATTTTTTTTTCCTTGGTATATGATGATCAGGGAGGAGGAATGTCAAACTCTTCAAATTCAAACATATCATTCAAAGAAAAAACTATGGCCACTGACACTATTACCGTATCTTTTGAAAAAGCCACCATGGGCGTTAGTTTCAATTTTTCTTCATTTGCAACAGTTGCCCAGTTCTTGTACTTCAATCCTTATGCCTCTATTTCTCTGCCGACAACAAACACTGGTACACATAATCTCACTTCCATTGGCGTTTTCGAGGATGACGGCAGTACGGCTTGGAGATTATTCAACGGAACGACTGGTGATGTTAGCTCAACCCTTTCCGTGTACAAGACAACCTCTTCTAAGAACTTTTCCCTGCCAGCAGGTACCAATACCTTTGTTAGATCTGATGTTCAAGGCACCCATATACTAAAAATCAACCCCAACGTTTCTTCGTACACGAAAGCAGCAGGTCCTAAACCAATAAATTTGGACCCTATGGCCACCGAGGGTGCAACTACCATCGACCAAATCCCCAACATGAATCCCTATTTCATGATAGGTAGTTCGTTCAACGATTTCTTAGGGGGTGGAAATAAGAACGATACCCTCATCGGTGGCGATGGAAACGATAGCCTAAATGGTAACCCTGGTAACGATAGCCTCAATGGTGGCGATGGAAACGATAACCTAACTGGTGTTTCGGGAGACGATACCCTAATCGGTGGCAATGGAAACGACACCCTATTGGGTGGCGAGGGAAACGACACCCTATTGGGTGGCGATGGAAACGATACCCTAAACGGTGGTTTGGGAACCGATAACCTAACCGGCGGCGCTGGTGCTGACCGTTTTGCTTACACTGCTAACAATCAGGGCGTTGACACCATCACCGATTTTACCATCGCTGACGGTGATCTTCTGGCATTTACAAGCACTCAATTCGGTGGATTGCCTCCCGGTACTTTGGCTTCTAACCAATTAGCACCGGCTGAAAATGGCGTTGCCAGATTTATCTACAGTGGTGGCGTTTTACAGTATGACTCAAACCTTGCCGCTACTGGTGGTCTGCTCGGAATCGCAACCCTTACTGGTACGCCAGCTATCACCAATAATCAGATTGTCATTGTCTAATCTATCCCTGTCCCTCCCCTGCGCTGGGTTGGGCAGTGGTGGGTTTTTGGGGTAAAATCAAGCCACCAGAAATAATCTCTGCGGGTGTGTTAGCTAGGGCTAGGACACCCTTATTACTTTAAAGCAGTTATCTTAATAGTGAGGTACGAAGTCTCTGGTTTTAGGGAACTCTGGAATAGGCAACGGGAACAGTAGCTTAGTCCTATTGGGATTAGTTTTGTGTAGTGATTAACTGACGGTGATAATCGCCCCATAACCGGGCTGCCTGTTGACTGCTGCCCGCAGTGGGAGAATTATTATCATTACCCAACCAAATGCCTGTCACCCAGTCGCGACGGGGAAGATAACCGATAAACCAAAGGTCCACATAATTATTCGTAGTTCCCGTTTTACCCGCTTCTCCCATGCCAATACTAGCAGCACCTCCTGTACCATTAGTTATCACCCCCCGCAATAGGCTATTCATCGTCTCGGCGGTTTTAGGGGAGATTCCAGGCTGATTTCTATCGCTATCGTCGCCATAGTCATAAATAACCCGACAGGTACTCAAATCCTCCACATTTTTACAGTCGGAAGCGTCGAGAATGCGTTTAATGGCGTGGGGACGATTCCAGCGCCCACCATGGTCAAAAACCGCATAAGCACCGGTCATTTCCAAGACATTTACCTCGCTTTGCCCTAAAATTAGCCCCGGTACAGGATTTAAAGGTGATTTCACCCCCAAACGTTCCGCTACATTGACCACATTACTTAATCCTGCCTCGCGAGCAATGCGAAGGGCGACACTATTTTCCGATCGCGCTAAACCTTGAAACATATTGACCCCCCCGCTACTGCGTTCACAGGGAGAATAAGCTTGTCCTTGCCAAGAGATTCCAGCGCAGGTATAGGTTTTATAGGGCGATATTCCCTTTTCCAAGGCGGCAGCATAAGCAAATACCTTAAAAGTGGAACCTGGTTGACGTTTAGCTTGGATAGCGCGGTTAAATTGGCTTTTTTGATAATCAACTCCCCCGACTAAAGCGAGAATTTCCCCGGTTTGACTGTTTAGGGTAACTAAAGCCCCTTGGGAGTATCGATAGCGGGGTCCTTGCTTTAGGACATTATTTTTTAAGCTTTTTTCTGCGATCGCTTGCATTCGGCGGTCTAAACTGGTTTCAACGATAAAATTGCCCTCTTTAGCCACTTCTTCCCCTAAAAGCTCCTGTAATTCCTCGAAAACGTAACTATAAAAATATGGTGCAATTGTACTAGATAGGGATTTTTTGGCTTGGGGACTGATTTCAATGCGGGATCTGCGGGCGCTGGCCGCCGCTTCTGGGGAAATCATCCTTAATTCGGCCATGCGATCGATGACACGATTGCGTAATTGTACGGAAGTGTCGTAATCTTGAATGGGATTAAATAAATTCGGGGCGGGTAACATAGCCACAAGAGTAGCAGCCTCCGAGATATCTAAATCTCTAGCGGATTTATCGAAATAAAAGCGGGCCGCGTCTTCAAAACCGTAACCGGCCAGACCGAGATAAACTCGATTGAGATAGGTTTTGAGAATTGTGTCCTTACTATAGACCGCTTCTAATTGTAAAGCGACCACAGCCTCCCGAAGTTTGCGATCGGCAGTATTTTGGCGACCGACTTCGGGGAATAAACTACGGGCCAACTGTTGAGTCAGGGTACTGGCCCCTTGACGAATGCCTTGACCTTGCCAATTAATCATAACAGCCCGGACAATCCCCAAAGGATCAACCCCAAAATGCCAGTAAAAACGACTATCTTCGGAAGCGACAACCGCCTTGGGCAGATAGGCAGAAAAATCGCCCAGATTATCTAATTCTTGATGAGTTTCCTGTCGAATGGGATTGAGGCGAGTTTGACCATCCCTAGCGTAAACCACCACCGGACCGCTCACCCCGGAAGGGAGTGGATAAACATTAACTCTGCGACTTTCCCAGATAATCGCTAAAACTAATAAACCGAAAATACCACCCGCACCATAGAAACCATAGCGCAAAAGTCGCGCCCACAGGGGAGGGGGACAGTAATAGGAGATGGTGACACAATTGGCTAAGTCTGGGGGGGCCAGGGTAAAGGTATCACCATGACGCAGGGAAACGCTTTTCAGACGACGTTTACCCATATAAACCCCGTTGGTGGAGTTTTCATCTGTGAGCAGGAAATGATGGGGATTTTTTGGGTCACGCTGCAGGGAACAATGAATCTGACTAACTACGGTGTTACGGATAGTAATATCACAGGAACTGGAATTACGACCCAACAAATAGCGATCGCCGATAAGGGGATATTTGCTTTCCCCGCTGCCATTCTCGTTTTTCAGGCGTAATTCGGGAACCCTCGCCCCTTTTTTGAGATTTACCGCCTGAAAATTCACCTTTCCTTGCAATTTCTGCACGGCAACGGTGACAAGTTGACTAATTTGGGTTTTCGGCGACTGCTTAGACATAGTTTTTATCAGGGGATGGGGGATGGGGGATGGGGGATGGGGGATGGGGGATGGGGGATGGGGGATGGTGAAGTGGGGAATTTCAACTAAAACCCTAACATCCTAAAACCCTAAAACCCCAACACCTTAACACCCTAAAACCCCAATTCCCAATTCATAGCCACTATCCCTAAATTGACATTTTAGCCTCTAAAGCTTTGAGGTATTCCGTATTGACTCCCGACTCGCGAATCAGAGCAATTTTACCGGTACGGGCCACCTCGCGAACGCCAAATTTATTCAGCATCTGCATAATCGCCACCATTTTACCCGGATCCCCCACCACTTCGATGGTCAGGGTTTCCTCGGAAATATCCACAATCCGCGCTCGGAATACCTGCGCTAATTCGATCACTTCGGCCCGGCGCTCGGCGGTAGCATTAACTTTAATCAGCATTAATTCCCTTTCCACACAGGGGGTTTGGGTGATATCCTGCACCTTGAGGACGTTAATTAATTTGTAAAGTTGTTTGGTTAACTGTTCGATGCTGTCCTCGTCTCCTGGTACTACCATCGTAATCCGAGAAACTCCCATCTGTTCGGCAGGACCCACGGCCAGACTTTCAATATTAAAGCCGCGACGGGCGAATAATCCAGCAATACGGGTTAAAACTCCCGCTTCATCTTCAACTAATACGGATAATGTGTGTTTCATGGCGCTCTGTCTACACAACCTAGATTTAACCATTTTGACACTCCCCGCTCTAAAGAGACGGGGATTCTTGGTTCACAGAGATTACTTGCTTAGACAGAATTGCTTCTGAAAAAGTAGAGGTATTCTCTCCCCAAGCGTTTATTGGATCTA
>NZ_SFBY01000319.1:0-3560 GCF_007095505.1 Microcystis sp. M_QC_C_20170808_M3Col | reverse complement strand
ACTGTCTCTTGAAGCTAATTATGATGATTATCTTGAAAAAAAATGATAATTAGACAGAAGTTCTCTTGTTCACATAGAGAACTTTATCTTCTTTTGTTTTCAAAATGAGAATTGCTGCCTTAGGTAGTAGGAAAACGACAAAGTTTTAAAGTGCGGCGTTTAGGGTAAGATTGAACTATAATTGAGTTTATGAACTTACAATTTGATTGGGATAAGTACCTAGGAAAAATTAATTACACATATCTAACCACCTCTTGACTTTTGCCTCTTGCATGAGTGCCTATCCTAACCAAGAAATTAATTTTGCACCACTACTTAACCCCAAGGCAAAACTTAATCTCAAAAAGCATGGCATCAATTTTGAAGAAGCTAAGGCTGTTTTTCGAGATCCCCTAGCCTACATTTTTGATGATGAGTGGCATTCGGTCAGTGAAAAACGAGAAATTATTATCGGACACGATGACAATAATCGCCTTTTAGTCGTTTATTTTACTGAAAGAAATCAAATAATTAGTATTATCAGCGCACGTTTAACAACCAAAAAGGAACGCCAAGGCTATGAAAAATACACAGGATTCTGAAACCAACCAAAATTTACAAGATGACCTACTTCCTGAATATAATTTTAATTATACTAAGGCTCATCCTACTCGTTTTGTTTCTCAGGTAAATGAAATAAAAATCACTGTCACCTTAGAACCAGATGTCGCTAAAGTTTTCAAAAATTCTGAAGATGTCAACAAAGCACTTCGAGCTATCTTATCCGCTATCCCTGAAAAATAAGTAAAAAAAAACGTTCGATAACTAATTTCTCAGAGAAAGCAGGGGAGAAAGTGCGGATAGATTATTAAGAGACTGGCTAAATTCTAACGAGAGATTGACAAAATTATGACCAATCTTCTAAAATAGATAAATCGTGCGTCAATCTATTCCCAGCCTGAAACCTTCTAAGTCTCTCTCTTAAACGTTTTCTGAGAACTCTTAACATTAATCAATTTCATCGTAATTTAAGAAAAGATGCTGATTTTTCGCCTATGTCAAGCCCGTGGATATTTTGACGATTAAAGCTGATGGTACAAGATTCTTAGATTTAGGCAAATTCCCCGAAAACTGAATCTTTTGTCAAGGAGAATTTGTCAAGATGATGACTATTTGAGCAATTATTGATGATATAATCAAGGCGGCTGACCAAAATAGCCCCTAAATTTAGAACTATCTAAATTGCATCTATAATTTCCGCCTAACTAAACTATGAGTAAATGTTATCAAATCACCGTTCACAATCGTCAGACGGGGGAAAAATTTGTCACCACCGTTCCAGGGGATAACTATATACTGCACAGTCTGGAAAAACAGGGTCATCAATTACCCTTTTCCTGTCGCAATGGAGCTTGTACCAGCTGCGCGGTCAGGGTATTATCAGGAGACATCCATCAACCAGAAGCGATTGGACTATCGCCGGAATTAAAAGCCAGAGGTTATGCTTTACTTTGTGTCAGTTATGCCCGTAGCGATATGGAAGTAGCCACCCAAGACGAAGATGAAGTCTATGAATTACAATTCGGTCGCTTTTTTGCCCGTGGCAAAGTGCGTTTTGGTTTACCCTTAGATGAAGAATAGATTAGGGATTAATCGTGCCAGATACCAGCAGCCAATTAGAAAAATACCTAGACATTGCCAGCGAAGCCGCCCTAGCAGCGGGAACAATAATTATCGATAATTGGGGTAAAATCGAGAAAATAGAAGAAAAAGGGCGATCGGGCGATTTAGTGACGGAAATAGATCGTCGAGCAGAAACAGAAATTCTCAAAATTATTAGCCGTCACTTTCCCGAACATGGGATTCTAGCGGAAGAATCGGGAAAACTGCCAGGGACGGACAGCGAGTATCTCTGGGCGATCGATCCTCTCGATGGCACCACCAACTATGCCCACGGTTATCCCGTATCCGTCGTCTCCATCGGACTACTCATCGAAGGGATAGCAAAAGTGGGAGTCATCTATAACCCCTTTAGAAAGGAACTATTTCGGGCAGCCCAGGGTTTAGGAGCCACCCTGAACCGTCGTCCCATCCATGTCTCCCAGACGAGTGAACTAGAAAAAAGTTTACTGGTGACGGGCTTTGCCTACGATCGTTGTCAAACCCCCGATAATAATTATGCCGAATTCTGTTATCTGACCCATCTGACCCAAGGGGTACGCCGCAGCGGTTCCGCTGCCAAAGACTTAACCGATGTGGCCTGTGGGCGCTTAGATGGTTATTGGGAACGAGGGATTAATCCCTGGGATATGGCTGCGGGAATTATTCTGATCGAAGAAGCTGGCGGTAAAATTAGCGCCTACGATGAGAGTCCTTTTCTGATGGAAACGGGGCGAATCTTGGCCACTAACGGACAGATTCACACCACCTTAAGCCAAGCTCTGCAAAAAGCCGCCTCTTGGAGTTTTCAGTTTTAATTCTTTTAATATTTATTGCGATTATCATTGTGATTAGAGTAGGATTCGCTGTATGCCTTTTCCGATTTCCCAGGGATTATTTCAATTTGATTTAATCGATCACTTCGCTGTTTTAGGAGTCTCGATCGATGCCGAACAGGAGGAGATTCGCGAGCGTTACTTAAAAATTGCCTATAAACTCCATCCCGATACCTGTCGCATTCACACCCCCACCGAAAGGGAACAGGCTAATGAGTTACTCTCAAAATTAGTTAACCCTGCCTACGAACATCTAAGCCGCAAACTATCTCGGGAAGAATTTCGCCTTGTTTTAACACAAATGGGCAAGGCAATGGCGAAGGATTCGGGTAAAATCACTATCAGCAGCGAACCAGCTAGAAAACTAGCCCAGTTCACCGCTAACTATGAATTAGCCTATCAAAAAACCCTGCAATCTTTGGCGATCGATCAATATACCGCCCTAGAAAACACCTATCAGAAAATCGCCCAACTCAGTGAACTCAATCTGGTTTATCTGATCTTAACCGAAGGTCAGGGCAACAAGAAAACTATCCAGAAAGTCTTTATCTCCCAAGGCAATCCTAACCAGTCCGAGTTATTGGGAGCGACTGTCACGACGGCAGCCGAGGCTAGAGCCAAAGAATCGCCCCTAGAAGCCTATATTCGCCGCGCCCAAGCCTCTCTTGACCAAAATAACCCCGCCCAAGCTTTGCGAGAATTGCGCGATGCCCTGCGGCAAGAACCGGATAATGGCATCTGTCACGCCCTGCTCGGTTTAGCCTACCTGCAACAAAATCAACTCGCCATGGCCCGGGTTCATATCAATCGCGCCTGGCAAGTCAGCCCCAAAGATGCGACGGTGATTAGGTGCAAACGGGAACTAGATAAAGTAGTTAATCCTAATGTTGAAATGGAAGACCAGAAGGGACAAAAAAAGGAAGGGGATCGCAAGGGCGGTTTTTGGTCTCTATTTGGTGATAATAAAGATTGACATCCTCGCCGCCGTAAAACGGACGGCGATTCCTCACCACGCCACTTTTTTAGGGTGGTCGCGTCAATGGGGTTGACGCAGATAGCGAAAAACGCTTAATTGCTTAAGTCTGA
>NZ_SFBY01000318.1:0-3820 GCF_007095505.1 Microcystis sp. M_QC_C_20170808_M3Col | reverse complement strand
TAAGTACGGTAGGGCATACCGGAACTCACGCTTGGGGAGAGATTCCCTCTGGTTTGGTTGGATACGTCCTGTCAGATTAAGGAAACTCAGTGAACCAAGAATCCCTCGCATGAGAGCGATGGGAGTGTCAACGTCTGTGAATCTGTGATTGCCTATCAATTTGCCCGGGAGATGGATGCCACGGAATTAGCCAGTTTAATCACTGCGGGTAGTCCGATTCCAAAAGGCTCTTGTTCAGCCACAATTCTCGCACAGATTCAGCAAGGTGGTCTGGTTTCTCCACGGCTGAAAAACAAGTACAAAATTGCCCTTAGAGCTTTCTTAGATACATAGCTTCAGCCGTTTTCTGGTTAATAAGTTTTTGTCCCCTAACTCCCCGCAGGACAGGAATCGGCGAAAATTACGCAGGGAATCCCCACATGACTAATGGGAACAATATCGGGTTCTGTCGGGGGAAATAAAGCGACAACGTGGGGAACGGGACGGGGAGTATAATGCACTTGCGATTGACCTTGATAAGCGAGGGAGGTACTTGCTCCTGAATCTAACATCACTGCCTCCCGAAAACCTGCCTGTACTAATAATTCTCCCAAGGACATCGAATCGATCGGGTCTCTGGAAACCCCGATTACTGGCTGTCCTGCCTGATTAATCCCCCAAAAAGCCCGGTGACGCAGGGCATCAAAACCGTAAAGTGTACCAAAGGATTCTTGCGGTTGTGGTTGTCCATCTTTGACTAACCAAGCGGCCGCGACAAAAGCATCCGTAACCTTGAGATCATCTCCGACCTCCGCTGCGATTCCTTCTAGGGTATTATGACGGGCAGGATCAAAAGGAAGATAACGCACCCATCGATCGGTAATGATTACTAAAGGACGACCCTCTAACTTGCCGATTTCACCTTCATATCCCGGGATAAAGCCGCCATTTTCGCTTAAAACCGGCCCGATCATCTGATTGGAGTCCAATTCCTTGAGAGAGAAAAAACCGCCATCTACAGCCGCGATCGCTTCTGTGCCGGCGATAATTTCCTCCACTTGATAGCGACTATCAGCGTGGATAGTTTTGGGAATACCGCCACTAATTAGAACAAGTGTATTGCTTGGGAATTCCACTTCCCGTTTTTGGATGGTGGTGGCAAAGTTAAAACCACCATCCCTACGGGGTAAGGGATCACCTCCCCAAGCTTGCGGTACAATTTCCCTGGTGCGCGATTGCCCAAAGCGTCCAATAGTGAGTAAATCGGGGGATTGTCCGGCAAAATGCTCATCGAGGTCATTCATCGATAAAGCCGCCCGATAACCCGCTTTTTTGACGAATTCCTTCACTCGATCGTCTGCCTTCCCTTCTGGATAGGTGAAATAATTAATCGGAATGCCCAATTCTTTTTCTAAGATTTGTTTCGATTGCTTGACTTCTTGCTCCAAATCTGCATCGGACAATAATCTTAAATCCCGGGGATGACTAACACTATGGGAGACAATTTGTACTAGAGGATCGGCGGCCATTTCCCGGAGTTGTTGCCAAGTGACACTGGTTCTGCCAGTTTTTTGAGTCATTTTATTGATATAAATCGAGAAAACGGCAGGATAGCCATATTTTCTCAATAAAGGATAGACATACTGGTAATGTCCCCCATAACCATCATCAAAAGTCAATAAAACCGGTTTAGCGGGAAGGGGGATACCTGTCCGCAGATGGGAAATTAACCAATCGATACTGATAGGAGTTGCCCCGATTTCCTGCAAAAATTGAAAATGTGCCTCTAATTCCCCCGGAGTAACGTCAAAAAATACCTCTTTTTCCGGTAAAATGTCGTGATACATTAAAATCGGTACTTTTGTCTCTTGAGCGCGGGGATGAATTTCTGGCCAAGGTGCTAATTCGATCGCTGTTGCCGAGTTATTTTGCCAATTATCGAGACTAATATCGTTTTTTTGGAGAGATAGGGGGAGAATCACGCGATCGGAGAGGTTTTTATAGGTTTTACAAGCAAAAATTCTCGATATATCCTTAAAAGAACTATTTTCTAGGACATAATCCGCGCATTCCGGTTGAAACTCCCTAAAAGGTGCGGGGAGAGACTCACCCCCCACCAGAGCATTAGAACGAGGATACAGAGAAATTGTCCAAATAATCAGACAAGTGACAATAAATGCCAAAAATCCGTATAGGGGAAGCAAAGGAAACGAAGATTTTTGCCGAGCTTGCCAACGCATAATATCAAGTAATCAAGTAAACAGTAAAAAGTAAAAAAGAAATTGAGATTTGCTCTATTACCTTGACCGACAAGCTGAGTTTCCCTATAATCCGTTCCCTTGTCAAGTTTTCTAGAACACCCTCATCAGGAGATAGGAGTCAGTATTCAGGAGGAGATAGGGTGATAGGGTTTTGGGGTGATAGGGTGATGAGACAGCTTCCCCACTTCCCCATTTCCCCACTTCCCCACACCCCACACCCCGCTATGTTCACGGGGATTAAGTTGGTAAAGCGTGACACAAAACTGCTAGAGTTACCAAAGACGAGTATATAAACTTTACAGATATTGTATGAGAGTTTTGGTTATTGGCGGAGACGGCTATTGTGGTTGGGCAACGGCACTCCATCTATCAAATAGAGGTTACGAAGTAGGCATACTTGATAGTTTAGTTCGTCGCTATTGGGACTTACAATTAGGCTGCGATACCTTAACACCGATCGCACCCATATCTCATCGGATTCAACGCTGGCAAGATCTGACGGGAAAATCGCTCGATCTTTTTGTCGGGGATATCAATAACTACGACTTTTTGATTCAATCCCTGCGACAGTTTCAACCGGATGCGATTGTTCACTTCGGAGAACAGAGATCTGCACCCTTCTCCATGATCGATCGCGAACACGCAGTTTTAACCCAAGTTAACAACGTTGTTGGCAATTTAAATATCCTCTACGCGATGAAAGAGGAATTTCCCGACGCGCACCTAGTGAAACTGGGAACCATGGGTGAGTATGGCACACCGAATATAGATATTGAAGAAGGCTACATCACGATCGAACATAACGGTCGTAAGGATACTTTACCCTATCCCAAACAACCCGGTAGTATGTACCATCTCAGCAAAGTCCACGATAGCCATAATATCCATTTTGCCTGTCGGATGTGGGGTTTAAAAGCCACAGATCTCAATCAAGGGGTGGTTTATGGAGTCCTCACCGAAGAAACGGGAATGGATGAGATGTTGATTAACCGTCTCGATTACGATGGGGTTTTTGGTACTGCTTTAAACCGTTTTTGTATTCAAGCGGCGATCGGTCATCCCCTGACAGTGTACGGTAAAGGTGGCCAAACGCGAGGATTTTTAGATATCCGCGATACCGTGCGTTGTTTGGAATTAGCGATCGCACATCCCGCTCAATCGGGGGAATTTCGCGTTTTTAACCAATTTACCGAACTGTTTAGCGTCGGTGACTTGGCACTGATGGTGAAAAAAGCTGGTTCTGCGTTAGGGTTAAATGTGGAGATTAACAATCTTGACAACCCGCGCATCGAGTTAGAGGAACATTATTTTAACGCTAAAAACACGAAATTACTCGATCTAGGCCTACAACCTCACTATCTCTCCGATTCTCTCCTCGATTCCCTCCTAAACTTCGCCACCAAGTATAAAAATCGGGTAGATATGAATCATATCCTACCAAAAGTCACTTGGAAACGATAATTTATCGAAAATTTGGGTTAAAACCCCGTCCTTTGAGGACGGCTTTAAGCTACAATGGAAAAAGCGATAACCAAGCTAAAAACTGAACCTTGACAACAGATAGTAAGGGGTTTCGTTCA
>NZ_SFBY01000317.1:0-26994 GCF_007095505.1 Microcystis sp. M_QC_C_20170808_M3Col | reverse complement strand
AATATGGACGTTTACGACCAGCGATGCTAGGGTCAAGCTGAAACATCTTTATCCTGTGTTTGAGGAGGAGGAATCGGGAGAATCTATTGCACCAAATTAGCTGAAACAGTCCACTACCTTTTTACTTGAAAAAAATGGCCTACAAATATCCCATCCAACGCTGGTATATTGCCGCAGCTAATCCCGAAAAAATCGAGGGGTTAGCGCGAGAAATGGGACTATCATCGTTATTAGCAACTATCTTAATTAATCGCGGTATTGATACCCCAGAAATAGCTAAAACTTATATAGATCCTGAAGTGGATAGCTTACCCTCTCCCCTGGGAGAATTTCCCGATTTAGAAAAAAGTGTCAATTTATTAGTAAAAGCGATCGCTAGACGCGATAAAATTGCTATCTGTGGGGACTACGATGCCGATGGCATGACCAGTACATCTTTACTACTAAGAGCCTTGAGACATCTCGGTGCGGACGTGAATCATGCAATTCCCAGTCGCATGAAAGAGGGATACGGAATTAATCAGCGCATTGTCGAAGAATTTGCCGAATCGGGAGTGGGATTGATTCTCACCGTTGATAATGGTATTTCCGCTCACGAACCGATCGCCCTAGCGATAGAATTAGGATTAAAAGTTATTATCACCGATCATCACGATCTGCCGCCAATTTTACCAAATGCCTCCGCTATTCTCAACCCAAAATTATTAACCCCGAACTCTCCCTATCAGGGATTAGCGGGGGTGGGAGTCGCCTATATTTTAGCGGTGACAACTGCCCAAAAAATGGGTAAATTACAGGGATTAACCGAGTCATTATTAGCATTATTTACCCTAGGCACTATAGCAGATTTAGCCCCATTAATCGGGGTAAATCGTCGCTGGTTAAAACGGGGTTTAAGAAAATTACCCAAATCCCAATTAGTCGGGATTCAATCCCTCATGCAAATAGCGGGAATTAGCGAGGAACAAAAGCAATTACAACCGGATGATATTGGCTTTAAATTGGGACCGAGAATTAATGCAATTGGCAGAATTGGTGATCCCCAGATAGTTATTGAATTATTAACCACCGATGATGCGGGAATTGCCTTAGAAAGAGCGATGCAGTGCGAACAAATTAATCGTACCCGTCAAGAATTGTGCGAAAAAATTGAAGAAGAAGCGATTAAATTAGTCGAAGAAACACCGATTCTTTGGCAAAAAGATCGAGTTTTAGTATTAGTCGAAAAAGATTGGCATCATGGGGTAATTGGTATTGTGGCCTCCCGTCTAGTGGAACGCTACGGAGTGCCAGTTTTTATCGGTACTTACGAGGAAGAAGATACGGGTAAAATTCGCGGTTCTGCCAGAGGAATTGAAGAATTTCACGTTTTTGAAGCCCTGCAATTTTGCCAAGATTTACTAGGAAAATTTGGCGGTCATAAAATGGCGGGGGGTTTTAGTTTACCCACAGCTAATTTACTAGCATTTAAACAAAGATTAAGTCAATTTTCTCACAAAATTTTACAAATAGAACAATTAAAACATTTAATTAAAATTGATACTATCATTGACTTTAAACAAATTACTCTCGAACTTTTTCAACAAATTGATAGTTTGCAACCCTGGGGAATTGGCAATGAATTACCCGTTTTTTGGACTCCTAACGTGCGGGTAGTGGAACAGAAAACTATCGGAAAAAATCATTTAAAATTATTGCTGGCTCAAACCGATGATACCAGAATTAAGGCATTAGCTTGGCGTTGGGGCGAATATTGTCCTTTGCCAAATCGTTTAGATATTGCCTATAAACTAAAAGAAAATACTTGGAACGGCAATACAACTATAGAAATTGAATTAGTGGGAGTGCGATTACCCCAAGAAAATAATAATATTAAAAAAGCAATTTTTATGCACGCCGAAAAAATGTATCAATGTAGTTTTTGGGGTGATTTAAACGAGATTCGCATCAAAAATGAACAGGGCGATATTTTAGTCGTGCAGAAAGGGCAGCGAATTGGTTTATTAGGCAAAAATCGGCAACAAGCTAGAGAAGTCAACGTGACTGAACCCCGTTTTTATACTTTAATTAAAGTTGCCATCAAAGCTTTGGCTATCTAGGTCTGGCTGAATAAACCTAATACCAAATCCGTTTTTAATAGTGTGATTAACTCTCAAGTTATAAATTGTTTCTCCCTGCTCCCCACACCCCACACCCCACACCCTTTGACGATGAACCAAACCATAGTGATCAAAATCGGTACTTCCAGTTTGACCGATAATGAAACTGGACAATTATCCCTCTCCACGATCGCCGCTTTAGTGGAAGTCCTCACCCGGTTGCGCGCTGCCGGTCATCGGGTGGTATTAGTATCTTCTGGTGCTGTGGGAGTCGGCTGCCGTCGTCTGGGAATACAGGAAAGACCGAAAAAAATCGCCCTCAAACAAGCGATCGCCGCCGTCGGTCAAGGTCGTCTGATGCGGATCTATGATGACCTCTTTACCAGTCTTGGTCAACCGATCGCCCAAATTTTGCTGACCCGTCCCGAATTAATGGAACGCACCTGTTATGTCAACGCCTATAATACTTTTCAGGCTTTGTTTGAATTAGGGGTGATTGCCATTGTCAACGAAAATGACACCGTGGCGATCGATGAGTTAAAATTCGGCGATAATGACACCTTATCAGCCCTTGTAGCCAGTTTAATCGAGGCTGACTGGTTATTTATCCTCACCGATGTGGATCGCCTCTACAGTGCCGATCCGCGGCTATTTCCCGAAGCGGCGGCCATTGCCCGAGTTAGTCCCGCGGAATTAGCGCAACTATCGATCGATGCCGGTAGTAGTGGCAGTCAGTGGGGGACCGGGGGTATGGCGACTAAATTGGCAGCGGCCCGGATTGCCACCAGCGCCGGGGTAGAAATGGCGATTACTAGGGGACGGCAGCCCAGCAATATCTTAAAAATTATGGCAGGAGAGGCGATTGGAACCCGTTTTGAAGCCCAAAAACGCAGTGATAACGCCCGCAAACGCTGGATCGCCTACGGACTAATGCCCATGGGTAAAATCTATCTCGATGCTGGGGCGATTCAAGCCATTTGTCAGGGGGGAAAATCTCTCCTAGCGGCCGGGATTACCAAAGTGGCAGGGGAATTTAGCGCCTCCGAATCGGTGCAATTGTGCGATCAAGAAGGCCGGGAATTGGCTAGGGGAATTGTTAATTATAGTAGTGAGGAGATCGATCGAGTTAAAGGTCAACATTCCGAGCGTATTGCCAGTTTATTAGGTTATATGGCCGCAGAAACCATTATTCATCGGGATAATCTCGTCGTTTTGAGTGCCTCGTCCACCACCTCGACCAATAAGGGATAATTCCGCCACTCAGAGCAAGTCCACCCAATGCCTTAAATGTAAAGAAATGTCTCAAAAAAACAACAAATTGTTAGACAAGCAAGAGAGTTAGACTAGGGATGTCCCCCGAAGTTCAACCCTGTGAGATTATAAATAAAGCGAAACTCAAAAATGTCTTTATTGCTGTTGGGAGAAACTTAATAATGCGAGACGCGGTAACTAGCCTGATTAGAAAATACGATGTCACCGGACGTTATCTCGATCGAGATGCGATCGATAATCTTAAACAATATTTCGCCTCGGGAACTGCCCGTCTAGCTGCCGCCGCCCTAATTAACGCTAATTCGGCGGCGCTCGTGCGTGGGGCGGCGATTCGTCTATTTGAAGAAGTTCCCGAATTGATCCGCGCTGGGGGTAATGCCTACACCACCCGTCGTTATTCTGCCTGTCTGCGGGATATGGATTACTATCTCCGCTATGCCAGTTATGCCCTAGTAGCTGCTGATACTAATGTTCTAGATGAGCGGGTACTGCAAGGACTGCGGGAAACCTATAATTCCCTCGGTGTTCCCATCGGTCCGACGGTGCGCGGTATCCAAATCATGAGCGAAATGATTCAAACCATGGCTCTTGATGCGGGTATTGCCGACACCTCTTTGATCGCTGAACCCTTTGATCATCTCACCCGCGAATTAAGCGAAGTGTCTATCTAATTCAGTTGTCAGTTATCGCTTATCAGTTTTGTCCGTTCAATTTTTGATTGAACGAACCTGCGTCAGTCCCCACTCTCAGCCTAGGGGAGTGGGGAAGGTACAGGAAGGGGAACCATTAAGTGGTTCTCCTCGTGCGGAAGTATGAGGCAACCGCCATCGACGAAGAAGCGTCAGAAACTTCCCACTCAGCCAAGCGGTGGGGAACAGTTGATTAAAACATTGTCCAGCTTTCTTTGACCCATGACTCTCCCCTCGGATTTTCCCCTAGAACCACCGGCTACCAATAAAGATCCCCATCGTGATTATCGCGGACTCGATCGCAGTAAACTCACCCCCATGTATCAGCATTATGTGGAGGTAAAAGAAACCTATCCCAATGCCCTTTTACTCTATCGTGTGGGCGATTTTTTCGAGTGTTTCTTTCAGGATGCGGTGATTATCTCCAGAGAATTAGAATTAGTTCTCACCAGCAAGGAAGGGGGTAAAGGTATTGGGAGAGTCGCCATGACCGGGGTTCCCCACCACGCCCTAGAGCGCTATAGTCGTTTATTGGTGGAAAAAGGCTATGCGGTGGCGATTTGTGACCAAGTAGAGGATTCGACGGAAGCAGCCGCCGAAAAACGGCTAGTAGAACGCGCTATCACCAAACTGCTCACCCCCGGAACCCTCACCGATGAGGGAATGTTAAACGCAAAAAAGAATAATTTTCTGGCCGCAGTGGTGATTACCGGAGAAAATTGGGGATTAGCCTATGCAGATATCTCCACCGGAGAATTCTACACCACCCAAGCCAGCGATTTAACGGCTTTAAGCCTAGAATTAACCCGTTTACAGCCCTCGGAAATCCTTTTTCCCATCAATGCCCCCGATTTAAACCGTATTTTGCGCCCCGGAGAAAAATCCGACCATCTCCCCCCCTGTTTACCCGATAGTTTTTGTTATTCTCTCCGTCCCCAAACTATCTTTACTCTCACAGAAGCGAAAAATCGTCTCCTAATCACCTATAAAATGCGTTCCCTAGAGGGGATGGGCTGCGAACATTTACCCCTTGCTATTCGCTCTGCCGGAGGCCTATTAGAATACATTGAAGATACCCAAAAAGCCAATCAAGTCCCCCTACAACCTTTAAAAACCTACTCTATCTCGGAATTTTTGATTTTAGATGGGCAAACCCGTCGCAACCTTGAAATTACCCAAACGGTGCGCGATGGTAGCTTCTATGGTTCTCTATTATGGGCGATCGATCGCACTTGTACGGCCATGGGTAGTCGCGCTTTACGTCGTTGGTTACTGCAACCTCTCTTAGATTCTCGTGGTATTCGCGCCCGTCAAGATACTATCCAAGAGTTAAAGGATAATCCCTCCTTGCGCCAAGATATTCGGCAAAAATTAAGGGAAATCTACGATATAGAACGTTTAAGCGGTCGTGTTGGCGCAGGAACAGCTAATGCGCGCGATTTACTTTCCCTAGCGGCATCTTTAGTCAAATTAGCCGATTTAGCGGCTTTGGTCGCCTTAGGAAATTCGCCTTATTTGAAAGCTTTACAGCAAATTCCCGCCGATTTAGAAAAATTAGGCCAGCAGGTAATCGCTCATCTGGTGGAATCTCCTCCGCTGCATCTGAAGGAAGGGGGGGTGATTCGTGAGGGAATTGATGCCCAATTGGATGCCCTGCGGCGCGACTATCAGGAAGTAATCGATTGGTTTAAGAATCTGGAGACGACAGAAAAAGAAAGAACGGGTATTAGTAATCTTAAGGTTAATTATAACAAAACTTTCGGTTATTATATCAGTTTACCCCGCAGTAAAGCCGATTTCGCCCCAAAAGATTATGTGCGTAAGCAAACTTTAGTCAATGAGGAACGTTATATCACCACCGAGTTAAAGGAGAAAGAAAATATAATTCTGACGGCAGTAGATGAATTAAATAAGTTAGAATACGAGATTTTTAGCGATTTACGTCGTCAAGTGTCCGAATTTTCCCCAGAAATCCGGGAAGTAGCCACAAAAGTCGCCGCTTTGGATGTGTTGGCCGGATTGGCAGAAATCGCCGTTTATCAGGGATATTGTCGCCCAGAAATCGCGGATGGTCGTCTTATCGATATTAAGGATGGTCGTCATCCCGTGGTGGAACAATCGCTTGGGGCCGGCTTTTTTGTGCCGAATTCGATTAATTTGGGCAATCAGGAGGGTTTAGAATACCCCGACTTGATTATTCTCACCGGTCCCAATGCTAGTGGCAAAAGTTGTTATCTGCGACAGGTGGGATTAATTCAATTGTTGGCCCAAACCGGTAGTTTTGTCCCGGCAAAGTCGGCCAAAATCTCCATCTGCGATCGCATTTTCACCCGGGTGGGGGCTGTAGATGACCTCGCTACCGGCCAATCCACCTTTATGGTGGAAATGAACGAAACTGCCAATATTCTCAATCACGCCACGGAGAGATCATTAGTATTATTAGACGAAATTGGCCGGGGGACAGCCACTTTTGACGGTTTATCCATAGCTTGGTCTGTGGCGGAGTATTTAGCCACGGTACTGCAATCGCGGACGATTTTCGCCACTCACTACCACGAACTGAACGAATTAGCCTCAATTTTAGAGAATGTAGCCAATTATCAGGTAACGGTCAAAGAATTACCCCATGAGATAGTATTTTTGCACCAAGTACGACCGGGAGGCGCGGATAAATCCTACGGTATCGAAGCGGGGAGATTAGCCGGTTTACCAGCTTCTGTGATCGATCGTGCCATGCAGGTGATGGGTCAAATCGAAAAACATAGTAAAATTGCGATCGGTTTGCGTCAGGGAATTAAGAAAATTAAACCGGTTAAGTCGGATAATTCCCCCTCTCTGCAGCAGCTAGATATTTTTGATGACAGTAAGTAGTCGTGCAAAGCTCAACTTTGTCTCCTTTTTGTCTCCTTTGTCTCTCCGTGGTTCACGAAAAGGCTGCATCTCACATTTGCAGAAACACCGACAATCAACAATTATCAGTAACCCTTAAACTGGTACAAATATATGAACAACCGCGTGTAAGCATCCCACCGAAAAACTAATGCGCGGGGGTTCTACCCCCCAAAGACTTGGATTGAGGGAAAAAATCGAAAGTAACGCCCGATTTTAGAAGATAGTTTTCCCTTTAAAAATCTTCCTTTTTCAACAATATTAAAACTGTAAAAACTTTTTAATTTGAGTCCAAAGATTGGTAAAAGATTCTTTCATTTCCTCTTTAATTTTCCAGCGTTTAAATGCCTCTTCATAGGCAATTCCTTGATTTTGAAAAGTTTTCCAAGCCGAGAGAGAAAGAGGTAAACCCATCAGCAAAAAGATATAAATTGCCCAAGAAATTGTTCCCGCACTAATTAAATTAATGGTAAGAAAAAAACTATTAATAATCAGATAGCGAACGGTTTTATGTTTTAGCTCCTCGCGACGAAAGCGATCGAATTCCTGCCGCTTATAACTGAGCATTTTTGACTCTTGCCAGTCCTTTTCCGCTGCTTCTAAGTCTTTAACTTCAATAGCTAAATCGTCGGCAATTTCTAACAACTGTTGACGGGTAATTTCTCCCTTATCCCCTTGACGGGAGATAGCCAAATAGAGAATTTCCTGCACATCCTCTTGACTGTAGGATTGGGGAGGGAAAAAATCGGGGTTTGGCATAGCGATAGAGAAAGAAATAGGTTCCTTCTCTATTATGGGCGATCGATTTAGCGATTGACAGTTAGACGAGACAGGGAGTTTTTAGCTGATTTAACCATGCTTCTAAATCCTGCAAAGAGCGATCGGCATATTGACCGTAACGTTCCCGTTTATTGCGGATTTTTTGGCTAAAATTCGGCAAAATGCCAAAATTTGGCGGCATCGGTTGAAAATGTTTCGGTTCGGCACTGCTGATAAACTCAAATAATGACCCCATCATCGTTGTGGTCGGCAATGTCACCGTTTCTAATCCTAAAACTAAACGAGCGGCATTAGTTCCCGCTAACCATCCCCCAGCAGCCGCAGCCGTATAGCCTTCCGTCCCGATTAACTGTCCTGCCGCTAATAGCGTCGGTCGCGATTTAAACTGGAGACTGGAGGATAATAACTGGGGAGAATTGATAAAGGTGTTTTTGTGCATCACCCCCATGCGGACAAATTCGGCCTTTTCTAACCCCGGAATCAGACGGAAAACTCGTGTTTGTTCACCCCATTTTAAATTAGTTTGAAATCCCACCATATTCCACAATTGCCCCGCTTTATCTTCCATTCGCAACTGTATAACTGCATAGGGACGTTGATCCGGATATCTGGGATCCGCTAATCCCACCGGTTTCAGGGGACCAAAACGCATGGTATCTTCTCCCCGACAGGCTAATTCTTCGATTGGTAGGCAAGCCTCGAAAAATTTGGCATTTTCTCGCTCAAAATCCTTTAATTCTGCCTGTTCTGCCTGTTTTAGTTCTTGCCAGAAATGCAGGTATTGTTCCCGATCCATGGGACAATTGAGATAGGCGGCCTCACCTTTATCGTAACGGGAGGCCAGAAAAGCGATCGATCGATCGATCGATTCCCCTAGAATAATCGGACTAGCGGCATCAAAAAAGCTCAGATAGTCCAGACCCGTGAAATTTTGCAGATCTGCGGCTAAAGCAGCACTGGTTAACGGTCCAGTGGTTAAAACGACGATACCATCCCGGGGAATTTCAGTGATCTCCTGACGTTTTAAGGTGATTAGAGGGTGGTTAGCCAAGATTTCCGTCAAATTTCGACTAAAGACCCCTCGATCGACCGCTAAAGCCCCTCCTGCGGGGACACTGTGCTGATCGGCCTGGGCAATAACTAGAGAATTTAAGCGTCGTAATTCTTCATGGAGTAACCCGGTGGCGCGATCCACCGCCATGGCACCAAAGGAGTTACTACAGACTAATTCGGCTAAAAATTGGCTATGGTGGGCGGGACTAGAGCGAATTGGGCGCATTTCGTGCAGGATCACGGGAATACCTGCTTGGGCTATCTGCCACGCCGCCTCAGTCCCCGCTAATCCTCCACCAATTACATGAATAGGGCGATCGATCATAGTTGGGAGAAAATGGCTAGAGTAGGATTATTTTAGCGTCAGTTCCGAGTCACCAAAAAAATAGGCTGGGCTGACGGCGATCGCATGAAGATTGGGGCTGATCGCAAACTCAGGTTATAATTAAGGAAGGGATGGAATATTGTATTCTATCTCGGCACCGGTTTTGCTTTCGAGAAGGTGGCAACACCGCCCCACTTTCTCACCATCTCCTTCCAGATGGGTTAGTTAGCGGTTTGAATTCTATGAACACCAATTATCTTGAAGAATACCAAAAATACCTAGCCGAATGGCAGAAACTGCTTCTGTCCGCTTGGGGTAATGGTGTTCCCACGACTACACCAGTGTTTGAGTTTCCAGAAACTTTGGTTAAATCCCTCGAATATCAACAAGAATGGGTGAAATCCTACCTAACCGCCCAAGAAACCGCCACCAAAGTTGCCCTCGATAGTCAGAAACAATTCTGGGATAGTTATTTCGGTTTTGCTCGTCAGTCCATGGCTGTAATCAATAAACCAGCTTAATTAGGTATCAATTGGCTAGATAGTTCGATTGGTGACTTAACTTCCCTTAAAAAATGAAATTCCTCAAATACAATCCCCTCTGGCCCTGTATTTGAGGCTTTTTTGGCTTTTATTCCCTTCAAGCAATCAGGGAATTTTGGGGTTTCGCAAAAATCATCCGTCCAGCAGAGGTTTGCAATGCAGATGTCACCACTACCCGCAATTCTCCCCCTAGATAATCTTTTCCTTCTTCTACCACTACCATCGTGCCATCTTCTAGATAACCGATGCCTTGGGTGGGTTCTTTTCCTGCTTTGAGAATTTTTAGGTCCAAAGTATCCCCAGGCAAGTAGATCGGGCGTACTGCTTGGGCGAGATCGTTGACATTCAAGATGGTGACTTTTTGCAGATTGGCCACTTTACTGAGATTATAATCGTTAGTGAGCAAGGTGGCGTTAATTTCTTGGGCAAGATGGACTAATTTAGCATCTACGGTGCTAATATCGTCATAATCGGCCGGATGAATGATAATGCGATCGGGAAATTCTTCTTGCATCCGGTTTAATATATCTAATCCTCGTCTTCCTCTAACTCGTTTTTGGTCGTTACTGCCATCCGCTAACTGTTGCAATTCCTGAAGGATAAATTGGGGAATGAGTATCTGTCCCTCGATAAATCCCGTGTCTAACAATTGTTCGATACGACCATCAATAATACAACTGGTGTCAACAACTTTGGTGGCGGCCGCTTGCAGGGTTCCTTCTGCCACTAAAATTGATTCCATACTATTGGGGTTAATCAGACGCAAAAAAGTGCGACCGTGGGTATCAGCTAAACTAACCCCCAGATAGGAAAACATAATACTGCCTAAAATGGCGATTATCGGCTTAATAAACGAGAATTCTCTAGGAATCGGTAGGAAGAAAATCGGGGCTAGGATCAGATTAGCAATCAACAAACCGATAACTAGACCGACCGAACGGGTTAAAATAACTTCGATCGGAGTTTGCCGTACTTGGGTTTCTAGACGACGATAGGTAGTTTGGGCAACTAAACCAAGGGCTAAACCAATAATTGAGGCAAAACCCGCCGATAACCAGCGTAAAGCTTCAATATTAGTGATTTGCGACTGGACAGTAACCGGCAGCAAGTCCACGCTACTATAACCAATACTGGCAATAGCGAAGACGAATAATAAAATTATGACGGCATCAAGCATGGGGATAATACCAGAGAGGATAGGGGGGAATGATGGTAGATAAAATAATGAGTATGAATGCTTTTATCGAAAATTTGGGTTTAAAACCCCGTCCTTATTAGGACGGCTTTTCTTGATCCCTAATATAGCACTTAAGAACTTCCAGTGGCGCACCTCTCAGTTATCAGTGGGTAAGTTATCAGTGGGTAAGTTATCAGTTATCAGATGTGAGTTTTTAAGTGTGCAGTATTAAATAGAATTGGTTCTTCGGTCATTTGGCGATTTTTGTCAATTGTTTTCGATCTAGAGCGAACTAATCAATTAAATCTCTTGCCAGATAAGGATTTAGTCGATTTATGCCACCCTATCGAACCATAACAAGTAACGAAGAACCCTGGAAACTAGCCAAAGATGTTCCTGTTGCGGAAATATCGGGGGGAAAAAGGCGTTAAATATCCGTGAATGGGAATGTTTTTTCTGTGGGACTTTTCATGATCGAGATGTAAACGCTGCGGTAAATATCAAGGTCGCCGGAGGACATTCGGAGACTAAAAATGGACGGGTCGGAAAGCGTAAGACTTCTGTTAAAGAAGCAGCATCCCGGGTCGCGTCAATCCATCAAAAGTACGAGCAATTAAGCTTGTTGTAGTAGGAATCGCCGTCCGTTTACGGCCGCGAGGATGTCAACTAACAGCAAAGGTCGCATAAAACCGCCATAATTCTCGTCATCTGTACCGATAAAGACTTCTATTTTACCTCTAGGAGATTCTCTGGTTGTCACCGCTTCCACTTTGGAGCCGTCGATTTCTGCAATTTTTTGGGGATTAGGGGCAATAATTAGGCTATTATCAGCTTTAACTTGACCAATACGGTAAACAGCACTCCTAAACACTCCCGCACTATCTGGATCGTAAGCGGAAGCTATGTAGATATTACCTTGCTTATCTACGGCTAAATCGGAGATGGGGCGAATATTTTTACCACTACCAAAAGGACTCCGAAAAGTTACCGACTGAAATTCCCCGAATTTTAAGGGATTGAACGAGATATCCGTCCAGCGAATCTTTGTACTCTCTTGACTATCGGCCCGTTCTGCGTAGATAAATAGATAACGATCGCCCTGTTTGCTAACAGCGATCGCCTCTACATTTTCCACTGGAATTGGCCAATTTATTTGCTCAACTATCTTGACTTTTTGCTGGTTATATGCTAGTAAAAATAGTCTTTGAAAAGGTTTTTTCTCGCCACTTTCAGCCAACAAAAATAAATTAGTTTCTGGGATAGAAGTAATACTTTCGAGATCGTTACTCAATCCCTCTGGTTTTGGCCAATCTACCCTTAAAACCTGCCATAATAGGGGTTTTTCCTGGGTAGGCAGCTGTAAAAGACTCAGCCTTGGTTGAGACGGATCACTGTTTTTGCCCTTATTTTTGGCATCGTGAACCCCTAGAAAAATATCCGCTTCTACCCAAGCTAAACCACTGATATCTGGGAGATAAGTCTCCAGTCGTCTCGATGCTTGGGCAAAAGAGACTTGAGCGGCCGAAAAAAAGAAAACTAGGACTAAAATCGCTGAAAAAACAGTTTTTAATCGGCTATTCTTGCTAAAAAATGCGCTCTTCTCTAACACCTATTCCCTAACCCCCAATATCACTGATTAACTCCTCCACCACGCGATTTAAACCGACGGAATGGGAAGCTTTGCATAAAATGCGATCGCCGAAATCGATCACTTCCTTTAAACGATTAATTAAATCTGCGTGAGTTTGAAAACATTCGCAATCGACCCCAGTAGCAGCCTCAGCAATAAACTTAGCTTCCGGGTCATCTACCAAGACAAACAAGCGATCTATGCCTAGTTTTTGCACCCTCTCACCGACTTGGCGATGTAATTGCTCCGAAAAAAGCCCTAACTCCTTCATCGTGCCTAAAACAGCAATATGCCGCTGACCGGGGGTAGCTTTCAGTAAATCTAAGGCCGCTAACATTGATTCTAGACCGGCGTTATAGGTTTCATCGAGGAGTAGGATATCTGGCTCTAATTGGTAACGTTTAGCCCGACCACTGGGTAAATTAACTTTAATTCCCTGTTGCAAAGAAGTCCAATCGATGCCTAAAATTTTCGCTACGGCCAAGGCCGCCATAAAATTTAAAGCATGATGACGACCGGATAAAGGTAAGTTAAAATCTAGTCCATTTACTCGTAAAGTAGTTAAATCCAGTAATTCCCCGACTATATCGCCGCCAGAGAAGCCATAGGTAATTGTTTCCCCCTGCCATACCCGTTTAGCTATTTCGGTAAGTAAAGGGTGATCGTAGTTAAGAACCGCTATACTACTAGAAGGGGACTCGGCCAATAACTCGCATTTGGCCTCTGCGATCGCCGCTTCCGACCCCAAACGACCGATGTGAGCGGTTCCCACATTAGTAATCACGGCGACCGTCGGTCGGGCGATTTGAGCGAGCAGGGCAATTTCTCCCCTTCCCCGCATTCCCATCTCGATTACGGCACTATCGTGAGTTTCATCCAGTTCGAGGAGAGTTTTCGGCACTCCGATCTCATTGTTATAATTAGCCAGGGTTTTATGTACCTTTCCCTGGGTTGCTAATACCGAGGCGATTAATTCTTTAGTGGTGGTTTTCCCCACCGATCCTGTAATAGCAATCACGGGTATAGTAAATTGATTCCGCCACCAATGGGCCAATTGCTGATAGGTTTCTAGGGTATTCTGGACTAGGAATACAGGAATATTTTTAGAGTAATTTAACGAAACTGGCTGATCGACAATCAATGCCGCCGCTCCTTTTTCGATAGCCATATCGATAAAATCATGACCATTAAAATTATCCCCTTTTAATGCCAAAAATGCTTGTCCTGACTCAATACTACGGCTATCAGTATTAATGCCAGATACTAAACTATCGGGACTAAAACTTATGTCACCATTATCTTGTAAGGACAATAATTGAGCTAGTTGATTGAGGGATAAATGACAGGCCATAGACAATAAAAATACTTAGGAGTAAATTCCGAATTATCTAGAAGATGGATTTAGGTTTAAATGTGACTTAGATCACATCCAAGTGGGGTTTCTTTTCGCTAACTTAATTAGCAGGGTACGCTGCCTAAATTTTTAGTAATCTGGGCATAGTCCGCAAGCTTGGCTGGGTAAGCCAAGGGGAATTTTCCCAAACTTGCCATGCTAAAATGGATCGACTCGATCAGTACAATGACCCAAAATAGGGGCATCCTAAGAAGGGAGCATCTACTATCTAATCACAATTGACCCCTTTATGGACATAGCCCTAAAATCCATCCGCTTACTGATTTAGGAGGGCTGAATCAAATAACCATGGCTAGTCTAAACACTGGACAAAGACAAACAAGAGACGAAGAACAGCTACTATACGATTATTGGCTCGACCGCGCACGGACCGATTCTTCCGAGCAATTAATCGAGGATTTTTGTCGTTTGTTTATCGAAGGTGGCGGCTATCAAGAAGCTCCTATTTATTTAGCCCTAGAGCGTCTTGTCAAGGCTAAGGATGCCGAAATTCGTTTTTATCATTTCTTTAACCGCTGCTGTCATATTTTAGTGAATCGATGGCAAACGCAGCCCACCCATCAGCCAGCAATTCCCGAATTGGTATCGCTATTGGAAAATTTGCCCTCCCCACGTCCAGGAGATTACAGCAGCCCCAGTAATTTGGGTAATCTGGTCAAAAATTTTACCCTCTCGGATGACTACGTTAGGCTGCAGCGTCTGGCGAGAATTATTAGCGGCAAATACAGCGAAAAAACCGCCGCTTCCTTGGGAACCCTGATTAGTCGTTATCCCTATCTCTATGATTACTATTTACTCGGTGATGAAAGTCCCCGAGAACAGCGACAAACCGTTAGACGTATTAAAGTGAAAACCGAGAGGCGTTTCGAGGTAAATCTCTCTCGTTATGTCACCTATCAGGTACGTTTGGCGCAGGCGGCCCATAGCCCAAAAAGCAGGGAAGAAGCGGGGAGAATCATTCAACCGGTAGAAAATCCCACCCTGCTCAATGATAAGTATCTAAATCGCGCCCTCAAGTATTATCTGGGGACGGTAGCAGGAAATTATACTCATAAGGCTCTTTCGCAAAATTTTCTGGCGAATACAGTTTATACCCCTACCTATAAAGATTTTAAAAATGACCTCTACGATTATCTGATTACCTCCTTAGACTACGACAAGGGGCAATTTAACAAAAAACTCGACGATATCCTGCAAAATACTCTACCCCACTGCGATCAACAAAAACCGAGTGAATTTCTCATGCTGCGTACTTCTAGCCAACTGTTAAATTATCTGGTGGTGGAAAGCGGGCAAAAACCCGATCATTACATGTTTATGGATATGATCACCAATATGGGGGTAACTCCGACTGTGGGGTTATTGCTCAAGTTGATTTTGATCTGTCCCAAGGCAAAACCCCACTTAGATAAACGTTTTTCGATTCTATTTAACCACTACGAGAGTTATTCTTGCGATCAAGTGCCTTGGTTGGTTAAATCCCTAGAAAATCTGCAAGTAGCTTTTAGTATTCATTTCGGCCAAGCTGATTTGTCCTGTCTCCGTCAAATCCAGTGATCAGCTGTTCGCTATCTAAATTACTTGTTAAGACTGTCTATGAGAGGAGAAGGGGGGAAGTGGGGAGACCACTTCGTGCGCGTTGCGGGGGGAGAATAAATAGAAATAATCTGCTGCCTCCGTTCGGCTGATCTCACGGCCGAAGCCGGCCTCCTGAATCCGTCAAATCGATTAAAAAGTTAAGTAATCTCAACTTCTAGCCAATGGTGACCCGGAGCTAGGGGATAATTAAACCATCGTCATTTAGGCTGCGTTTATCCGTGAAAATTATCGTTATCGGCAGTGGTGGTCGAGAACACGCCTTGGCTTGGAAACTGCTGCAATCGCCCGAAGTAGAACAAGTGTTCTGTATTCCAGGTAATGGGGGAACGGCAATTTTACCTCAATGTGAAAATATCCCCATAGCAATGGAGGATTTTGCCGAAATTAGCCGCTTTGCCCGAGAAAATTGCGTCGATCTGGTGGTTGTCGGGCCAGAATATCCCCTCTCCCTCGGCATTACCGATCATCTTCTGGGCCAGGAAATTGCCGTTTTTGGCCCCACACAAACCGGGGCCTTAATTGAATCGAGCAAATCCTGGGCAAAAGAATTAATGAGCGAAGCAGGAGTTATCACCGCCGCCTCGGAAACCTTTACCGATGCAGAATTAGCAAAAACTTATATCCGAGAGCAAGGAGGGCCAATTGTGGTGAAAGCTGACGGATTAGCCGCAGGAAAAGGGGTAATTGTCGCCGAAACCGTAGATACGGCCCTAGAAGCGATCGATGATCTTTTTACCAGTGGCTTTACTAAAGTCGTGGTGGAAGAATTCCTAGAGGGGGAAGAAGTGTCGATCCTCACCCTCACCGATGGGATCAGCTTTCGTTCCCTGCTACCCGCCCAAGATCACAAGCGCATCGGTGAAGGCGATACCGGCAAAAATACCGGCGGTATGGGAGTTTATGCCCCCGCACCCATAGCCACCGCCGCTATTATAGAAGCGGTGGATCGGGACATCCTCGCCCCTATCGTCGCCACCCTGCAAAAACGCGGCATTGACTATCGGGGAGTCCTCTACGCCGGTTTAATGATTTCCCCCGCCGGAGAGCCAAAAGTTCTCGAATTTAACTGTCGTTTTGGCGATCCCGAAACCCAAGCGGTTTTACCCCTACTGGAAACTCCCCTGGCACCGCTGCTGCTGGCTTGCGCTCAACAAAAATTAACTGATTTCCCCTCTTTACAATGGCGCTCCGGTAGTGCCGTTTGTGTGGTGGCTGCGTCTGCCGGTTATCCTGACCACTACGAAAAAGGCCGGTTGATCACTGGAATTAAGGCCGCTGAAACCGCAGGGGCGATCGTTTTCCACGCCGGCACGGTTTTAAAACACGGCGATATCTTCACCGATGGCGGCCGCGTCTTGGGTGTCACGGCTATGGGAGCTAATTTTAATCAGGCGATCGAACTTGCCTATCAATCGGTGAAAAGGATACACTTTGAGGGCATCTATTATCGTTGTGATATCGGCCACCGGGTAAGGGAAAAATAAGGGTCAGTATTTAGGCAGGGGTAAGGGGGAATAGTTAGGGGTTTTGAGGATTAATTTATTAGCCAATTTCCCTTTTTTTCGGAATCTCTCACCGCTAATCCTCACCTGATGCCAAACCTCTTTCTAGGGCAATCCCTGACAAAAGCGCATCTGATTTGTCAAAAAACCAGTAACTATTGATAAAATCATGAAACTGAATCGCCCAACCAAATTGCCATCCCTATGCGAATTTTGCTCTATTCTTATAACTATTACCCCGAACCGATCGGCATCGCTCCCCTGATGACAGAATTAGCGGAAGGATTGGTTAAAAGAGGTCATCAAGTCAGGGTTTTAACCGCTTTTCCTTGGTATCCTAATAGTGAAATCGATCCCGAATACCGAGGAAAAATCTATCTAGAAGAAGAACGAAATGGTGTTAAAATTCAACGTTCCTACGTCTGGGCGCGTCCCCAAAGAAGTTTAAAAAATCGAATTTTCTTTGAATTGAGCTTTGTTTTTTTGAGTTTCTTTCAGGCTCTTAAAGGTGAAAAACCCGATCTAATTTTCTTAACTGTCCCCGGATTACCCGTTTGCGTTCCCGCCGCTTTATTGAGTAAATTATATGGGGTGCCGATTATTCTAAATTTACAGGACATTTTGCCCGATGCGGCAGTTCATGTGGGATTATTAACTAATGAGAAAATGATTAAGGTTTTTAGTAGTCTCGAAAAATTTGCCTACCGAACTGCCAGCAAAATCTCAGTTATTGCCGATGGTTTTACCAAAAATCTCCTAACTAAAAATGTGCCGAGTCAGAAAATTATTGAAATTCCTAATTGGGTGGATGTAAGCTTTATTAAACCTCTGCCGAAAAACAATAATTATTTTCGCCAAGAAAATCATCTTGAGGGCAAATTTGTGGTTTTATATTCTGGCAATATTGCCCTAACCCAACCCCTAGAAACCCTGATCGATGCTGCAGTTTACTTAGTTGACATCCCTGAGATTAAAGTGGTAATTGTTGGTAAAAAAGAAGCCCTCGATCGCCTAGAAAAGTATCGCCAACAACAGGGGGCCAGTAATGTGCTTTTATTACCCTTTCAAACCCGGGAAAAATTACCAGAAATGTTAGCAGCTGCCGATGTGGGTATGGTGATGCAAAAACATAACGTTATTTCCTTTAATATGCCGTCCAAAATTCAGGTATTATTAGCTAGTGGCCGTGCTATCATTGCTTCTGTTCCCGCCGATGGAACCGCCGCTAGGGCGATCGAGCGTAGTGGTGGTGGTTTGGTGGTTACTCCTGAAGATCCAGAGGCATTAGCTACGGCTATTTTAAGGCTATATAAAAACCCAGATTTAGCAACTATACTAGGAGAAAAGGGACGACAATACGCGGAGGAAAATTATGCCTTTGAAAAGACTTTGGATCAATACGAAAAGCTTTTTTCTCAAGTAGTTAGTTAATAATTAGGGTATAGGGATTAGGGATAGGGAAATGGGGGAATGGGGAAATGGGGAAATGGGGGAATTTCAACTAAAACCCTAAAACCCTAAAACCCTAAAACCCTAAAACCCCAACACCTATTACCCAACCCCCATCACCCCATCACCTAACCCCTAACTCCCACTTAACTATTTTCATGTTCGATAATTTCTCAAAAAAACTCCCCTGGCAAAGTCTCAAACAAGCGATCGCTTTTGTCTTAACAATTATTGCCTTAACCCCAGTAGTTACAGCTTTAATTTCTAGTGTTAATCAGCCCCAAATCCAATCGAATATTCAACTATATCAAACCAATCTCAATCTACAAGCCACCACTCTAAGCAGCGATGCTGACCCTAATAGCGAGGAATTTGCTAATCTTAAATTAATTCAAACTTCCCTGATCGGTGAAGCTCCTTATACCACTGCCGAGGAACAGTATTTATCAGCACAGAAAAGTGCCAAAAAAACAATCACCGAACTAGAAAAATCAGCAGTTAATCCCGAACAAAAAAAATCCCTTGAGCGCGAAATCAATTCCTTAAAAGATTTAGAGCTAAAATTAAGTCTCATTCAAGCTAGTCAAGGTGACTTGGATTCAGCACGGCAAATCTGGCAAGACATCAAGGAAAAATCAGAATTTGAGAACTATAAACCTGCTGTTTTACAAAATGCGCTGCTGTTAGAGGGATTGTACGGTGAACCCCCCCAAATTGCTGCCGATGCTGAAGCGAGAATCGAGCGCAATTTTCAAGGATGGTTTCGTTATACCATTCTGGAAAAATTATATAGTCTCGAAAATCGTCAAGAGGATTTACTCGCTTTAGAGGAAGAACAGAGTGAAGTGGCGGCTAATGGGTTAATTAAACTAATTTTACTGGCTTTCTTGCCTCTTATCGGCGGTTTAATCGGTGTTGTGCTGTTGATCTTTTTATTATTGCAGTGGCTTCTCCGCCAACAGCGATCGCTGCTCTTTTTAGATGATAGTCTCGCTTGGCAAACTAAGTGGGGAGGAGAAACCCTCTGGTGGGGAATAATTATCGGTTTCTTTTTCGTCGGACAAATTGTTTTACCGGTAATTTTCGGGATTTTATCGAGTTTCTTGAGTCTCAATCCCGAACAATTTAACCTAGAAGCTAAAGCAATATACGTTGTAGTTAGTTATTTAGCCTTAACAGTGAGCAGTTTATCGGTTTTATACCTAGCGATCAAGCCTTTTCGCCCTTTACCTCCCGATTGGTTTCGTTTTAACCTCTTTAGTCCTTGGTTTCTCTGGGGATTAGCCGGCTATTTTGTCGCTTTACCCCTGGTTATTATCGTTTCTTTGCTTAATCAACTAATTTGGCAAGGACAAGGGGGCAGTAACCCGCTGCTGACTTTAGCTCTAGAATCCCAGAATACCTTCGCTTTACTCTGTTTTGCCTTTACTGCTTCCCTTGCCGCTCCTTTTTTCGAGGAAATTGTCTTTCGCGGCTTTTTACTAGCTTCTTTGACTCGTTATCTGCCGGTCTGGGCTGCGATCGCTCTTAGTAGTTTGATTTTCGCCCTTGCTCACCAAAATTTGTCAGAAGTGCTGCCTTTAACCGTCCTAGGTTGTGTTCTTGGCTTTGTTTACACCCGCTCGAAAAATTTATTATCCTCGATGTTGGTTCATAGTCTCTGGAATGGTGGCACCCTGTTAAGTTTATTTTTATTGGGCAGCAGTGCGGGTTAGGTGAAGTCTCTGGTTTTAGGGAACGCCAGAACAGTAGCTGGTAGTCTAGAGATAACTAATCTTTCTCTGTCATCCCTTGCACTTAATTAGATAACCACATCGTTGCTCACCTTGATTGATCCAGTGAGTCCGTTCGATCGTACAATCGGGCAGCAGCAGCGCAAACATTTCTAATTCATGGCCACAGATACTGGGATAGGAACCAGCCACCTCAGCAATAGCGCAATGATGCTCGGCTAGGACATAACTATTTTCTGCTTCCAGTGCCACTAATTCTGCCATATAACCCTCCTCTTGGCGAATTTCCAGCAATTTTCTCATTCTTTCCCCTAAAGACCCCTTGCCGAGGCGCAATTGATATTCTGCCGCTTTGCGTTGCCACTGTTTTTTGAGAATTTCCCCCACCTGTTGCTCTCCCACCGTCTCCACGAGAGTATTGAGGAAAGAAACGGCGAAATTATCGTAATTATGGGGAAAACGGCCACGACCTTGACGACTGAGACGATAAATGTGCTGAGGCCGTCCTATCTTATTTTGTACGGCAAAATATTCTATCAGTCCTTCCCCCTCCAAATCCTTAAGATGGCGGCGCGTCGCTTGCGGACTAATACTTAACTCCTCAGCCAAGTCTTGGGCGGTAGATTGACCGTTTTTGAGCAAATATTGCAGAATATCGTCTTTAGTCGAGGCAGGTTGAGTCGTGGTCATGATACCAAAAACAGAGGCTTTAGCGTACAATTGCTGAGAGTCAAGGAGCGGCCAATTACCCCTACAGAGTAACTTGAATAACAGAGGTTTACCAGAATCCTCTGAAATTTTCCGTGACTTTGACAACAGCTTTGTTGTTAATCTATTATATAATCAATTTAAACAACAAGAAAGTTGTTTAACTGCCTCCCCTGCCTACCGCGTAGAGAGAACACCAACCCCCATGAGTGCAACCACCGTTAAAAACCTCGTTAACCAACCCTACAAGTACGGTTTCGTCACCGATATCGAATCGGAAACCATCCCTCGCGGTTTAAATGAGGAGATTATTCGCCTAATTTCGGCGAAAAAGAAGGAACCGGAATTCATGCTCGATTTTCGTCTCCGGGCCTACCATCAATGGCAAAAGATGACCGAACCCAGTTGGCCGCACGTTTCCTATCCTGCCATTGATTATCAAAATATTATCTACTACTCTGCACCCAAACAGAAAAAAGCAAAACTCAACAGTCTTGAAGAAGTTGACCCCACTTTAATCGAAACCTTTGAAAAATTAGGCATTCCCCTTTCGGAACAAAAACGCCTTTCTAACGTGGCTGTAGATGCTATCTTTGATAGCGTTTCTATCGCCACAACTTTTAAAGAAAAACTAGCAGAACAGGGGGTTATTTTCTGTTCTATCTCGGAAGCTTTACAGGAACATCCCGACTTAGTGCAGAAATATCTCGGTACTGTGGTTCCCGTGGGTGATAATTATTTTGCCGCTCTTAATTCGGCCGTTTTTAGCGATGGTTCTTTTGTTTTTATACCCAAAGGTGTCGTCTGTCCTATGGAATTGTCCACCTATTTTCGGATTAATAACGGTGAGACGGGACAATTTGAAAGAACTTTAATTGTCGCTGAAGAAGGGGCATCGGTAAGTTATTTAGAAGGTTGCACCGCTCCGATGTACGATAGTAATCAACTTCATGCCGCCGTCGTGGAATTAGTCGCCCTCGATAATGCGGATATTAAATATTCGACTGTACAAAATTGGTACGCTGGCGATGCTCATGGTAAGGGAGGTATATACAATTTCGTCACTAAACGGGGTCTGTGTAAAGGAGTTAATTCTAAGATTTCTTGGACACAAGTAGAAACTGGTTCGGCAATTACTTGGAAGTATCCCAGTTGTGTCTTAGTTGGCGATAATTCCGTCGGGGAATTCTACTCAATTGCCCTAACTAATAACAAACAACAGGCCGATACAGGTACGAAAATGATTCACATTGGCCGCAACACCAAGAGTACCATTATTTCTAAGGGAATTTCTGCGGGTAACTCCCAAAATAGTTATCGCGGGTTAGTGAAAATGGGACCGAAAGCCAAGGGAGCAAGAAATTACTCCCAGTGTGATTCTATGCTGATTGGAGATAATGCCGAAGCTAACACCTTTCCCTATATTCAGGTGGATAACAACAGTGCTAAAGTAGAACACGAAGCTTCTACTTCTAAAATCGGTGAAGACCAATTATTCTACTTCGCACAACGGGGCATTTCCGAAGAAGATGCTGTCTCTATGTTAGTCAGTGGTTTCTGTAAGGATGTCCTCAGTAAATTACCGATGGAATTCGCCGCCGAAGCTGATAAACTCCTAAGTCTCAAGCTCGAAGGAACCGTCGGGTAATCAGTAATCAGTAAAGTAGGGTGGGTTAGGCGATAGCCGTAACCCACCAAAAGCTAAGACAATTTATCCATCAATTGATGACTCGCCGTCAACCAAAAAACTAATATTTTTGTTCTAGAAAAACATCTCATGAGTGAAGTAATTTTATCAGTAAAAAATCTGACCGCTAGTATTGATGGAAACCAGATTCTTAAAGGAGTTAACCTCGAAATTAAAGCGGGTGAAACCCACGCAATTATGGGACGCAATGGCTCAGGAAAAAGTACCTTTTCCAAAGTAATCGCTGGACATCCCGATTATGAAGTAACTGGGGGAGAAATAATTTATAAAGGCGAAAACCTTTTAGAAAAAGAACCCGATGAACGAGCGCTTATGGGTATCTTTCTTGCTTTCCAATATCCCCTAGAAATCCCCGGCGTTAGTAACCTCGATTTTCTTCGCGTTGCCTATAATGCCCGACAAAAATATCTAGGCTTGGAAGAATTAGATAGTTTTGACTTTGAGGAATTAGTCGAGAAAAAACTAGAAGTTGTCCAGATGAATCCTAGCTTTCTTAGCAGAAGTTTAAACGAAGGTTTCTCCGGTGGCGAGAAAAAACGTAATGAAATCCTACAAATGGCCTTATTAGAACCTACTTTAGGAATTCTCGATGAAATTGACTCCGGTTTAGACATCGATGCTTTGCGAATTGTTGCCCAGGGAGTCAATCAATTAGCTACTCCCGATAACGCTTTTTTACTTATCACTCACTATCAGCGTCTGCTCAACTACATTGAACCCGATGTTATTCATGTTATGTACGATGGGCGCATTGTCACCAGTGGCGGTAAAGAATTAGCCCTCGAATTAGAAAGAACTGGCTACGATTTCCTCGACGAACAATTATTAGCCGTTAAGTAATCTAGCTATCAGTTATCAGTTATCAGTTATCAGTAGTCAGTTTTGAGTATTAAGTGAGCGGTATGTATTAAGTGAGCATCATCAAATGGCTTGTGTGATAATTTTTGCTTATGGAATCGTGAAATGCTTACTAGGCAACACTTTTAGGACTATTTTGTGGAAAAAACTATCAGTATAGACCTCGTTTCCACACAGAAACCAGAAGAGCCTTATCAGTTATCAGTTATCAGGAGTCAGTATTCAGGAGTCAGTATTCAGGAGTCGGGAGATAGGGTGATAGGGATTTAGGGGTTTAGGGAAATTTCAGCCAAATGCTCCACTACCCCACTACCCCACTACCCCACTACCCTACTACCCTACACCCCACACCCCACACCCCACACCCCAACCTCCACCCCTTCCTACCAATGACAGCCATAATCACGAAACCTGAACAATCAGGAGAATTATTGTTAAAATTGTCCCGAGAAACGGTTCCCACTATCGATAACGGTAAAATTCTCGAATTAAGAGAATCGGGAGCCAGTAAAGCTCAAGAATTAGCCATCCCGGGCAAAAAAGATGAAGAATGGCAATTCACCGATTTAAGTCAACTATGGGCGATCGATTTTCGCGTCCCCCAAACCGTTACAATCGATAAAAATGCCCTCGCTGCCTTTTTGCTACCCGAAGCCAAAAACAGCCACCTAGTCTTCGTTAACGGCATTTATCAGCCCGAATTGTCCGATATCACCGCTTTACCCGCCGGTGTCAGCGTCAGCAATCTCGCCAATGCACAAAAAGATGTTCTTGTCAACTATCTAGGGAAAGAAAAAACACCCGAATTTTTTACCGCACTCAACCAAGCTGGCCTAAGGGATGGGGCAGTAATTCACGTCACCGCTAATACCGTCGTCACAACCCCGATACATCTCTTATTTATCACCGTTGTGGAGGAAATTCCCCGCTTTTATCAGCCCCATAGCCTAATCGTGGCCGAAACGGGAGCTAGTGTCAATATTATTGAGAATTACGGGGCTTTAGCCGAACATTGCTCCGATTTACCTCTAAATTACGCTTATTTTACCAACGCTGTCACGGAAATTTATCTCGAAGCCAACGCCGAAGTCATCCATACCAGAGTACAAAGGGAATCAGGAGATGGTTTTCACATCGGACGCACGATAATTGAACAAGGGCGCGATAGCCGTTACACTCTCAACGAGATAAATCTGGGCGCTAAACTCTGCCGTCATAACCTCGATATCCTGCAAAAAGGAGAACAAACCGAGACAAATCTGCACGGATTAGCCATGATTACCGGACAACAAACCGCCGATACCCACAGCGCCATCTATCTCAACCATCCCCATGGCATCACCAAGCAACTGCATAAATGTATCGTTGATGGTAGCGCTCACGCTATCTTTAATGGTAAAGTGTTTGTTCCCAAGCCCGCCCAATTAACCAACGCCTCCCAGTTAAATCGGAATTTGTTAATTTCTAACAAGGCACGAGTCAACACCAAACCCGAATTACAAATTACCGCCGATAACGTCAAATGTTCCCACGGGGCAACCGTTAGCCAACTGGAAGCCGATGATTTATTCTATCTGCAAAGCCGGGGCTTAAGTGCCGACACCGCCCGCAGTTTGTTAATTGATGCTTTCTCGGCCGAGATTTTAGCTAAAATTCCTCTAGAATCCCTGCGCCAAAGATTGGGGCAATGCGTCGCCTGTCGCACTGTGGAATAACTCTACCGGGGTGGATGCCAACCTGCCCAAAGTACCCCTCTGACTCCTGACTAAAATGACAATTATCCAAGAAAAAACTCTCGCCCAAAAAGTCCGCGCCGATTTCCCTATCCTTCATCAAACCGTACACGATAAACCCCTTATCTATTTCGATAGTGCCGCCACTTCCCAAAAACCGATTCAAGTATTAGAAACCCTGCGAAACTATTACGAAAAAGATAACGCCAATGTGCATCGGGGGGCGCATACTTTAAGTGTCCGGGCAACGGAAGCCTACGAAGGGGCCAGAGATAAGGTCGCTAGGTTTATTAATGCCGCTTCTCGTCGGGAAATTGTCTATACTCGCAACGCCACGGAAGCGATTAATTTAGTCGCCTACAGTTGGGCATTAAATACCCTGAAAGCAGGGGATGAAATTATTCTCTCGGTCATGGAACACCACAGTAATTTAATCCCCTGGCAAATTATCTCCCAAAAGACGGGGGCGGTGATTAAATATGTGCAATTAACCAGCGAAGAAAGCTTTGATTTAGAACAATATAAATCCTTATTATCTGACAAAACTAAATTAGTTGCTGTCCTTCATGTTTCTAACACCTTAGGCTGTATTAATCCCGTTGCCGAAATAGTCAGCCTTGCCCATCAAGTCGGGGCGAAAGTATTAATTGATGCCTGTCAAAGTGTCCCCCATTTAGCCATTGATGTGCAGGCCATAGATTGTGATTGGTTGGTGGCTAGTGGTCATAAAATGTGCGCCCCCACCGGTATTGGATTTTTGTACGGCAAAGAGGCCATTTTAGAGGCAATGCCGCCCTTTTTTGGTGGTGGCGAAATGATTGCGGAAGTCTATTTAGACCATTTTACCTGTGCCGAACTGCCCCACAAATTTGAAGCTGGAACCCCCGCTATCGGCGAAGCGATCGCTCTCGGTGCTGCGGTAGAATATTTAATGGGTTTAGGTATGGATAATATTCATGCCTACGAAGAAGAATTAACCGCTCATTTGTTCAAAAAATTAGGAGAAATTGAGGGTTTAAGAATTTACGGGCCGCCACCTAGTTTAACAGGCCAAGGTCGGGCTAGTTTAGCCGCCTTTAATGTGGAAGGGATTCATGCTAGTGATTTAGCTACTTTATTAGACCAGGAAGGAATCGCTATTCGCTCCGGTCATCACTGTACCCAACCTCTACACCGCCTTTTTGATGCTTCTGGCAGCGCGCGGGCAAGTCTATATTTTTATAATACCCGAGAAGAAATCGATCGCTTTATTGTCGCTTTACAGGAAACTATTGATTTCTTTGCCAATTGTTTTTCTTAGGGGGATTTCTAGCCCTTTTACTATTCTTAAATAGTGAAGGAAGTTACTTATTATTATCAAGGAATTTGTCCCGAAACGGGCGAGTTATTGCGCTTGCCCCGCACTCTTTTGGCTGAAAAAATTGCCCAAGATTTGATGACAACTATCACCAATCCTCAAGGTAAAATGTATGGAATTTTGTTAGGAGAAAATGCTGCTGGCGAAATAGAAGTTTTAAAAGCTTTTTCTGGACAGGGAGAAGCTGCTGGCTGGGTTCCGTCCCTAGTGGGGAGAGAAAAAATTATTCGTGAAGAAAAGCGAGTTTTGCAACTTTTAGAAATAATTAAACAGGAAATTATTACCCTACAATCAATTCCCGAACATAATTTATATCGACTCAATCAAGCAAATTTTGAGCGCAAAATACAAGCTTTACACTGGAGTTTAGACTAACTCCCCCCAATCATACCGTAAAGTCGAGTCCACTCAGAGAGGGACTATGGGGGAAGAGGAAAATCAAGAGATAATGAGGTAAAGTTACTCAATAATCAAAAG
>NZ_SFBY01000316.1:0-3371 GCF_007095505.1 Microcystis sp. M_QC_C_20170808_M3Col | reverse complement strand
TGACTTCTTTGCTGATGGATAAAAATGGGTCAGTAACGTTCGCTCAATCCTTTACGGGGTCAGCTTTTCAGCCATATTTTCGTTACCTGACCTCAAAAAATAAGCGAACGGTGAGTTATTAATGGTGGGGGAGTTTTAGAAAGGGAATATGCAATTGGTAGTGATAGAATGGATTTATGTCTGAGTTACAAAGATGTAATTTTAGGGATTGAATTAAAAGTATGGCGGGATAAAAAACGCGATCCGCAACCTGATGGAATTGAACAATTAGAGCCTTATTTAGGGCGTTTGGGGTTAGATTTTGGTTGGTTATTTATCTTTGATAGGCGGAAAAATGCTTTACCAATGGAAGAAAGGTTATCAACTGAGGTTGTGGTGACGGAAAATCAATATAGAATTACTGTGATATTGCTTGCCCTCTCAAAGTGACAAACTGGATGCCGAAGAGATATCCGCAGAAAAAAGCTGATATCTGACGACTTTAAGATAGTTTACGGTTCACTGCCACGATTGCGCCAGACTTGCCAACCGACGTAACCGAGGAGGAGAGTCGCACCAAAGGCAAAACCCCAACCACTGGGAACATTGGAGAAACCGAGGGCTAAACTGCCCACCCAGAGGGTTAGGGCATAGATAAATAACACTGTCAGACGGTGAGAGATACCAGCTTTCAGTAAACGGTGGTGTAAATGACGTTTATCAGCCACAAAAGGGGATTTTCCGCGTTTGAGACGGGAAATAATCACCGTGGACATATCGAGGAGAGGAACCGCGAGGATGAGATAGGGTAATAGGACGGCGGTAACGGCAACGGTAGTCACAGCAGTGGTTTTAGCCAATCCAATCACCGCCACACCCGCGAGGGTAAAACCCATAAAATAGGCTCCACCATCCCCCATAAAAATTTGAGCGGGGTTAAAATTGTAACGCAGAAAACCCAAAGCCCCACCCGCTAAAGCGGCGGCGATAATAGCGGCGGCCGGTTGTCCCATCACCAAAGTTACAATTAAAATAACCACGGCAGATATACCCGAAACCCCCGCCGCTAATCCATCTAAACCGTCAATCCAGTTAATCGCGTTAGCCATCCCCACTAACCAGAGGAGAGTAATCGGTAAACTTAGCCAATGAATTTGTAATAAATCGCCGAAGGGAATAGAGAGGAAATCGATCCTTACCCCGGCTTGCCAAGCTAGAAAAGCGACGCTAAACTGCATTACCAAACGATTGAGCGGCGAAAGATTAAAAAGATCATCCGCTAGACCGATGAGGAAAAAGCCCAAACCGCCTAGGGTTACGCCCCAAACTTCCCATTCTCGATCGCTGTTTAAACCGGCAAACCCTCCCAACCACCAAACGATCAGGAGGGCAGTTAACGCGCCGACAAAAATCGAAACTCCCCCCAGTCGAACCATGGGCTTTTCATGGACCTTCCTTTCGTTGGGTTTATCGACGTAACCGCTTTTCAGTCCGACGGTTCTGACGAGGGGGGTACTCCAAAGTACCACGGTATGGGCGATCAGAAAAGCAATTAGATAGTATAAATCTCCAGACATGGGAATTGGGGGGCGATTTAATTCACAATTGGCAACTGACAGGCAATCGCCAATTATGAGTTTTTATTATCTCTCGTTTTAGGCCAAGGCGGGGACGGAAATATGGAGATGGGGATAGAGGGGGAAGCTTTCACAGAGTTTCGCTACCCGTTGACGGCAAGTAGTTCTCAGGGCTTCATCACCTGGATTAAGGAGAATATCGGCGATAATGTTGCCAATCTCGATAAATTCCGTTTCTCCTAGTCCTCTGGTGGTCATAGCCGGGGAACCCAAGCGCAGACCACTGGTGACAAAGGGAGACTCGGGATCGAAGGGAACAGTGTTTTTATTAGCGGTAATATTGATAGTACTCACCAAGCGATCGGCTTCTTTCCCGGTCATGCCCACGGATCTTAAATCGAGTAACATCAAGTGATTATCCGTACCATCGGTGACAATTTTAATCCCTCTAGCTTTCAACTGACCTGCCAAAGCTTGGGCATTACCGATTACTTGTCCTGAATAGATTTTAAACTCCGGTTTCAGGGCCTCCCCAAAAGCCACCGCTTTCGCCGCGATCACGTGTTCTAGGGGACCGCCTTGGGTACCGGGGAAGACGGATTTATCGAATTTTTTGCCTAATTCCTCGTCTTTGGTCATAATTAACCCCCCCCTAGGACCGCGCAGGGTTTTGTGAGTGGTGGTAGTTACCACATCACAGTGGGGTAGGGGGTTAGGATGATGACCAGTGGCCACTAAACCGGCAATATGGGCGATATCTGCCATCAGGTAGGCCCCCACTGCGTCAGCGATGGCGCGGAATTTCTCGAAATCAATCTGGCGCGAGTAGGCAGAATAACCGCAGATAATTAGTTTGGGTTTTTCCTTGCGGGCGATGTCAAGGATGAGATCGTAGTCAAGGCGTTCGCTTTCGGGACTTACTCCGTACTGTACTACTCGGAACCATTTCCCGGAAACGTTAACAGGGGAACCGTGGGTAAGATGACCACCGTGGGAGAGATCCATACCCATAATCGTATCGCCGGGCTGCAAGAGGGTCAGGAAAACGGCGAAATTAGCTTGGGCCCCGGAGTGGGGTTGTACGTTAGCGTGGTTTGCCCCAAATAGTCGTTTAACCCGATCGATCGCTAATTGTTCCGCTTCGTCAACGTATTCGCAACCACCGTAGTAGCGTTTTTTGGGCAGTCCTTCGGCGTATTTGTTGGTTAAAACCGAACCCTGGGCGGCCATGACGGCAGCCGAGGTAAAGTTTTCACTAGCGATTAATTCTAGGTGATCTCTTTGACGTTGCAGTTCTTTTTGCAGAATCCCCGCGATCGCTGGATCGGTCAAGGATAGTATATCTAAGTTCGTATCAGTCACGGTTACTCGATCCTTTCTTTAACAATTTACCTGTAATCATTGGGTCACTTTCTCCATTTTGGCACAATCTCTAATCTTCCGACACACCAGTGAGCTTAATTGCTTCTCTTCGGGATCGATGAGCAATTGTCAACTGTTAGGGGTAAAATCTTCATTTTTAGTCAATAGGTGATAGTAATATTAACGTCAGTTCGGGTTAAGCAGATTGGGTGCATCTCACATTTGCAGAAATACCGATAATCAGCAATTATCAGTGACTTTTAAATAATTACAAATGTATCAGCAGCTGCCTGTAAGCATCCCACCGAAAAGCTAATGCGCGGGGGGGTTTGGGTAGGGCTGTTTCATTCTCCCATCAGAATATCAAAAGTAAAAGCGATCACTGTCTTTGTAAAATGAGAAGTGACCGCCAACCTTTTAAATATATGTTGAGCTTAATAGAAAAACTGAAAC
>NZ_SFBY01000315.1:0-4657 GCF_007095505.1 Microcystis sp. M_QC_C_20170808_M3Col | reverse complement strand
TTCTTGTTCATCCCGGTCAGCTTTAGAAGGAAGAGAACCTACTTTTAAACATTTCATTCCCATTGACTTTAAGAATTTCCTCACTTGGGTAGGGCTTCGTTTTATTCCTGTCAATTCTTCTCTCCTATATACAGCTTCATTTATTGTGGCTGGTAGATTTTTCTCAAAATATTTTTTGAGCGTTTCTCTTTGAGACTCTAATTCACTTTTAGGGCGATAGAAGTTGATTTCTTTTAATTTTTCTATTCCGCCTTCTTGATCATCTCAATGCAAGTTATAGCCGTGCAAAGTATAACATTCCTCAACTGGGCCCACAAGACTTGCCCTGAGCTACGTCGAAGGGCGGCATCGCACCTAACCTCACAACTTCAATAAATGTGCATGGTGCGTTCCCCAAAATCGATCAGTGGAGCAGTAGGAGCCACATTAGAGAACGCACCCTACAGCGATGGCGATCGCTAACAAGGCTAACTACATAAGCACCAGAACCTTGCAATGCAGCTTCTCAAATCACTTTTCAACTTGTCTGTCTAATGGCAAAACGCAGCGGCGGCAAGTAACCTCCAACTTCTCACCAGTAGCTTTGTCCGTCCGCTGCCGTGACCTGTTAGCTGGCATTTAACGGGCGTGAGAAATAGCTTTGCAGGTAGTTTAAGATGAGCCGCTTTGTTTCCGCTACTAGGCGCTGCCGATACAGTGGCTCTTGACTGAGCGACAACCATAATAAGGTGCCGATCGCTTTAACCAGCACGAAGGCGATCGCTTCATAATCCACAGGTTCTAATCTTGCATCACGCCTAGCTAAGGAACTCGCTAAATCCTGAATTAACGTGGCATCGGTTGCCTCATCAATTTCTTCCAATTCACGTATCGTTCCCTGAACCTCCATAAAAATAGCATAGTAGCTAGGGTTTTCAGTAAAGAAGCGATCGGTGGTATCAATCAACTGGTTCACGTAATCTAACAAAGAGAGCGTGGCTAATTCAGCCTCATCAACGACGGCTAACTTTTGATGTAGCTTATCTGCATAACGGTGTGCCAGAGCTTGCAAAATCGCGGTTTTATCTGGAAAAAACTGGTAAAGCGACCCGATCGGAACCTGGGCTTGAGCCGCGATCGCGTTGGTGGTTGTTGCCGCGTAGCCTTGGCTAGCAAATAGGTCTTCTGCCACATCCAGAATGCGATTGACCCGCTCCTGACTACGAGCCTGCCTTGGCTTGCGGCGCATTCCGCCTGGGGGTGATGGGCTTTCAGACATGGACGTTCTCCCGATTCCTAGAAATAAACGAGGATTACTCATATTTTTGCTTGACAAAACATGAGGACTGCTCGTATTATAAAATATGAGCAGTCCTCGCATCTTAACCTAGTTTGTCCCAAAGGATCATGTTATGCCCCAAAACTTGCTGACTCCGCAAGCTGGCTCTGCCAGTATGCGCTCTCGCTGTCCGCTGCAATACATCCACCTTGGGTTTCGGTTTGTACGCTACCAATCCACTCCCTGGTTTGTATTGACGATTACTCCACTCAAATTGCTTTTTGCATCAGGGGTAGAACGGACTCACGAACAGCTTCGTTATTTCAACGCGATCGCTCGCATTGATTTTGTCGCCACCTATGGCTTGCTCATTGACTTGCTCTGGTAGAAGTCTGCAAGTGTCTTTGGTGTATTCAATTTCTCAAAAGTTTGGCAACATTTAAGTTTTTTTGGCGTATTTTTCTATGCAACTGTTTAATTCAGCTACATCCAATATGTCTGCGATCGCTCCTGTACAAAAACAGGCGCAGAATCCAATTCTCAGAGGGGTTCAGTCATTTATATCCAGGCTACTGCTCCTTAAATCATCGGTATCGATGCTATTTGGAGATAATAGTTTGCCAACAGTCGGTGAACTGACTTACGGATTGTTAGAAACTTCTGCCTACGATCTAGTGGCTCACCATCTCAATCAAGATCCGGATTGCGCTGCCCTGATCCGCGATCGCTACATTCCACCTGCCCACGACCTGGAAACCCTACTCACCTATCCCACTGATTCCTTGGGATATATCTACGCAGTGGAGATGAAGAAAAAGGGGTTCGATCCCAATCTCCATGCTGGAATGACAGCAAAAACAGATGCTGAATACGTTGAGCTAAGGCTGAGTCAAACTCACGATCTCTGGCATATCGCCACCGGATTTGATACCTCGGTGATTGGTGAAATTGGCTTACAGGCATTCCACTTGCCCCAGTTTCCCTACCCACTAGCAACGATGTTGGTTGCAACTAGCTTGATATCCAGCACCTTGAGGGAACCGGAAACGTTACCCCAATTGCTGGAGGCGATCGCCCAGGGATTCCAAATGGGTAAAACTGCCAAGTCTCTCTTTTCCCAGAAATGGGAAGAGGAGTGGGAAAAACCTCTGATCCAATGGCAAGTAGAGTTGAACATTCAACCGATTCAAAAATTGGAAAACCAATAGAAGTATCTCTCAGTTTTTCTCACAAAAAATAAATCGCTCTAAATTAGGAGGAACTTTCATGATTGAAATGTCTGTCGAATCAACGGCGGTGACGATCTCCCCCCTATCAAAGGAAGAAATCGATCGTGCTTCTGACGTAATGGCTGGCGCTTTTGCTGCCGATCCGCTTGCGAGCTATTTACTACCGGACGATCGGAATCGGTTAGAGGCGATGCGCTGGTTCTGGTATGAAGCGTTGCGTCGCAGTTACCCGCACGGACGGACTTACACCACCGCTCCCGAAATTTTAGGCATTGCCAGTTGGTTGCCCCCTGGCGTGCAGAAAGAAACGTTTTGGAACCTGTGGCTATCGATTTTGCAGACATTGCATCGGGTTGGTTGGCGGGGGGCGCATCGCCTGTTTGCTCTGATGGAATTTACAGAGATGCTGCGGGTACGCCACTGTCCCTCACCTCATTGGTATTTAGATGGACTGGCCATCACCCCGAAAAGTCAAGGATTGGGAATTGGCAGTTTGCTGTTGCAGCCTGTGCTAGACCTTGCCGATCGTGAGGAACAGGCTTGTTGCTTGTACACTTCTACAGAACGGGCTGTGCGTTTCTACCAGCGCCAAGGGTTTATCGTTTGCGAAGAAGCTTGCTTTCAAACTGCGGCTCCTCCCCTATGGTTCATGGTGCGCTCACCTAAAGATTTCCAATCATCCAAACTGGCTAAGTCCCTCTTTGCTCAAACGTGAGAAGAGCAGTGGGCAAAGCCCTTGCTCCCATAGCAAACGGAGTTGAACGCTCAGCCTATTCAGAATTAGTCAGATGATCTGATGGGTGGGCGGGTAAATCTGCTCATCCATCATTTTCCACTACTTAATTAACTTGAGGGAACAATGCTCCAATTTAGGTTTAGTTTGCCAGCTAACGTTAGATTTCACAATCTCCCAGCAACATTTGTACCTGTATCTGCTTAGAATATTCCTTGATCAACCTTTCTGATACATATTTATCTCCCCAATATCCACGGCATTTGAAAGTGTTAAAATCCATTCAATCGCAGAAATTACATCTGCAAGTGAAATTGGAATTTGTGCTGTAAATCTACCCTCTTCAATATCTGCCATTACTTCTTCTGTGGCGATATTGCCTGGGTTAATGACTGTAATACCAATCTTGTAATCACGAAGAGCTAGTTTCAATGCCTGGGCTGCTCCCCTTAACCCAAATTTAGATGCTGTATTAGCTACTTCGACCGTTGGAGAGTTATCCAATCCTGATAGTGCGCCAATAAATATGGCTCTTGGGTTGTCAGATTTAGCAAGATTCTTAGCAAGCTGCTTGGTCAGTTCAATCGGCGCAATAGTATTTACAGCTATCACAAAGCGAGTTTCTTGATCAGGGCTTGTCATAAAGTCATATTGCTCGGTGAATGCGCCGTTTTCCCAAACTCCCCCCATGAACAAGAGGGCATCGACAGTTGATTCACTAATGCTACTGACAATTGATTTGATTCCTTCTGAAGTGGAAATATCTGCTTGAATCCACTTTCCTGCGATAGGCTGACCTCTAGAAATCGAAAATACACAATCACCTTTTTGGACAAAGTGCTGCGCTACAGCCGCACCAATCCCCCGACTAGCTCCTACCACAACAATTTTTCTTTTCTCAGATTCCATATCCAACTCTTGAAATAGGCGTTTTCTGAAATCTAACGCCTCAAATCAGCGGCGGCAGACAACATTGAACTTAACACCAACAGCTTTCAACCGTCCGCTGCATTTGAATTGTTAGACTGCGCCAAGCTAAAAGTTGTATCATGATAGTCATAAACAATCTCACTATAATCTTAAGTTAAGATGGGACTGCAAATCTCAATTTCTGACTCCATTGTGCAAGCTCTTCGCCTACCTGAACAGCGGATTGAGCAAGAATTGCGTAGGGAATTAGCCATCGCTCTTTATACACAAGAGATACTCTCCTTTGGTAAGGCGCGGGAACTGGTTGAGATGGATAAATACGAATTCGGGCAATTGCTTTCCCATCGTGGAGTAGTAAGGCATTACGGTTTTGCAGAATTAGATGATGATTAGAACTCTTGCAAATTAATTATATGTTATAATGATGGGTTAACTAATTTTCCCCAAAAAATTAGTTAATCAGTACATTCGTCCTGAATAAAAACTTGAAGTTTAACTTTTAACTCA
>NZ_SFBY01000314.1:0-6293 GCF_007095505.1 Microcystis sp. M_QC_C_20170808_M3Col | reverse complement strand
TCATCCTCCAGTTCCGGAAACTCTTGATGTAATTCTGCTCGATCGGGATAAGTTGCCAGTAGCTCAATCACTCGACGAACCGTAAGGCGAAGATTACGGATGCAGGGTTGCCCATTCATACGGTTTGGATTGCTCGTAATACGATCTAGTTTCATTAGAGTAATTCTATTGCTTCATAATCATTTTAACCTTTAGCGGGGGTAAGCAATGCCTGAAAGACATCCCCCACATATCCATTCTCCGTCATCATATAAACCGTCACCCATACTATCTTTATATCACGCCCAAAAGCGTGTTAGCCAGATTAGCCCACACCGCACTTTAACCCACAGCTTCAATCAATGGGCATGGTGCGTTCCCCAAAATCGATCGCTGGAGCAGTAGGAGCCACATTAGGGAACGCACCCTACAAGATCGGCGATCGCTGCGGTTAGAGCAAGCTTTAGCTGTGTGGCGACCCCAGGCGGGTTATGCTGCAGGTTTATTGCTGAAATCCTTGCTGGACAAGTCCCATCAGTGGTGGTATTTCCTCGATCATCCTCAAGTCTCTCCCGATCATAACCGAGCCGAGCGTTCTCTGCGTTTGGGAGTAACTAAGCGCAAGATAGCTGGTGGTTCTCGCTCCTTCAGTGGCTTTGTCGATACTGCCCGTTTATTGACCGTGATTCAGTCTTGTCGCGCCCAAGGCCGTTCGGTTTTAACTTTCTTCCGTCAGGCTTTGGCCTCTGTCCATCACCCCTTGAATACGGTTGTCTCTCTTATCCCCACTGCTGATTTTTCTCTCTTTGTCAACCCCTAGACCTGAATAGTTACAAAATGAGTTTTCGCTGACTTCACTTTCTCGCTTTGACGACCCCGAAAATATTAAAGTTATCCATCTGTACCTGGAAATCTTGAAAACCCGCATCAGTTGCCCATGCTTCGGTTAATTCTAGCGGTCTCAGGCGCATCACCCAAGGTTTACCTGTATGAGAATTTAATACCCTGGCAATAAACTCTAATTGGGGGTGGTAGGGTTGAATGGTAAAAATGAGCGTCCCGCCTGGTTCAAGAAGACGATATAATTGCTGGAAATGCTGACGAATTAACTCATTATCTGGTAATATTTCGTGGAGTCCCGAGACGACAATTAAATTAGGCGGTGGTAAGACCCGGTTTAAGTCGTCATCGTTAAAAGCGTCAGCTTGTTCGATAGTTGCTGATACGCCAAGGTGGAGAGCTAATTCTTGCGCTTTTTGCACATTTTCTGCCTTGTAATCTCGCAATAAAGCATTCACTGCACCACCCGAAAAATCTAGCAAAACTTCCAAGTCATAGCGGCCACCACCACAAGCAACATCGAGGAGGTTAGTTGTTACCCCTTGCTCAAAATTATCTTGGATAACTTGACGCAATACGCTTTTCAGAATTTCCCCACGTTGACGGATTCCCTGCCATCCCTGGGAGTCGAGATAAACACGGTCAATTATCTTGCCAAACCAGGTAATGCCGCTGGGACGATTGCGATAAACATACTCTAACATGACTCCTGAATCAAAGCCGTATTTCAAGCCCAGACGAATTCCGTCTGAAAGTTGCCCGATGGTTTGAAACAGCAATCTTACAAGGCTGTAGTAGATGGCTTTAGGATGCCAAATTGGCAGCGGACGACTTAGTGAATCATAGCTAGGTAAGGTTTGAGAATTCATGGTTAATTCCTTCGTTTAATCAAGAAAAATCAAGAACTTTTTTATTGCCAAGCAGAAAAATTTCCTGATGATGCCAACTCTTGTATTGACTGATTTAACAAATCCATAAAGCTTTGTTTATTGCCAGTCCAATGGAGAGGATTACCAAGCCAAACATCACAAAAGAAAGGGACTAATAAAGCTTCACCTTTGGGAAGTGTCTTGCCTAAACCATGCAAGAAAATTGGATAGATGGGGATTTCTGGATGCCGTTTCGCTAGATGGGCAATGCCACTCTTAAAGCTAGTTAAAGATTCAGGATTGCCGCGAGAGCCTTCAGGATAGATTAGCAGAATTTCTCTCCGCACTAATGCCTGAGAACAACTGTCTAGAGGATGCTCGCGAACATTCCCCATTTCGCGTCTTAAGGGAATGATACCAATAATATTTAGAGAAAACCAAGTCAGCCAGGGATTCTTTAACCAATAGTCCGCCGCCGCTACTGGACGCAATTTGTCTAATAACCTTAAGGGAAAGAGTGTCATCAATACCAGGGTATCGAGATGGCTGTTGTGGTTGGCAACAATTATCGCTGGTCCCGATTTTGGTAGCCTCTCTTTGTGACTGATTCTTAGTCCGATAATGACCAAGACAATCAGTCTAACCACGCAACCAAAAAACAACAATCGCAGTAACTTATTCAAGCTAACATCCCCCGGAAATAAAAGTAAACAGTAAAATGGAAAAATAGGGGAGCAGTATAAGTTAAACTGTCAATACGATCAAGAATACCACCGTGTCCTGGTAAGAGATTACCGCTGTCTTTAACTCCTAAGTCTCGCTTCAGAGCCGATACAGTAACATCACCAATAAAACCGGCAATTCCCAATAGTAACCCCAGCCAGAATGCGTGAGTTAAATTAAACGGAGTTAACCAAGGAGCCAAAATTACTGCCAATACTATTGTCGTTATTATCCCTCCTAGCAAGCCTTCCCAGGTTTTGTTGGGGCTAACTGTCGGTAAAACTTTATGTCTTCCCAAACTTTTTCCGCACAAGTACTGGGAAATATCATTCAGAGCCGTCAAAAATAAAAGATACAGTAACAATCCAGCACCGCCAGCTATGGGATTACCTGCGGGTGGTAGCCTTAATAAATAGGCGACGTGACTGATGCTAAATACTGTCAGCATCAATCCCCAATGTAGAGTTCCTATTGCCTTGAGAAAACCGTGTATTTCTCCTAAAATTACCATCCGCATCGGCAAGATAAGGAACATATAAACTGGGATAAATACTAAAAACATTCCGTACCACCGACTGTAAATCCAGTAATATTGTAAGATGATTGCTAAATAAGCCCAAAACAAGACGCGACGGTCTGCCCGCCGTGTCGGAATTAGAGATAAATATTCTTTCAGGGCCAGAAAACTGACAAAACCAAAAAAGATCACAGCTATTCCAGGACTGAGGATGAGAGAAGTTGAGAAAAGAAGGGTAATTGCCCACCAAGATTTGACTCGTTGCTTCAGTTCTGTATAATTTCTCTCTGGCAAAGTTAGGGAGAGAAGCTGAATTATGAGAGTCGCTAGTATTAATAGGATAAATACCCCTGCTAACCCCCAGATAACATTAATTGCTGGCTTCGTCCAAACCATGATACTCTAATTCCTTTAAGCTGCTGTAAGCCCGATTGATAATTGTCGAAAATAGCAGTAAGATTGTGGTAATCCAAATATAATCTAACCACTTTCCTGCTGTCAATCCTAATCCTAATAATAAAGCAATTATACCAAATAAAAAAGCACGATCACTTTTGCCCATTGGCCCTTGATATTGTCTTTTTCCACTCACTGTAACCCCGAGAACTCCAGTCATTTCACTGATGATTGACAGTAAGACAATTGGGACAACCAAAATACTAGAAACTCCTGGTATTAAGGCAAAGGGAAGGTAGAGGGCAGTATCAGAAATTACATCTCCTAGTTCATTTAAGATAGTACCTAACGATGTTTTCTGGTTGTAGTCTCTGGCTAACATCCCATCAATCGCATTCAGTGCAATTCGCATAAAAAGTACCAAAGGCATCAGCAACAGTAGCCAGCGCTGACAATGCCAAAGGACAATTGCTATTCCCATCAATACTGATAAGACAGCAGCAGATGTGGTAATTTGATTCGCCGTGATTCCTTGTTTCGCTAGTTGCTTGACTAGCGGACTCAATATCTTTTGAAAAGCTGGCTTTAATTGATAGATAGTAATCACGGAATTTAGATCAACTTTTATAAATTTAAAAATTTTTGTCCAGAGATATGGAACTATAAATATATCATACCAAGAGATAGGCGTAATCGCCAGAAGTTTTCCCTATATCACGACCAAAAGCGTGTTAGCCAGATTAGCCTATTGCCAAAAACCTTGTTTAACTAAATTTCTGACAATTAGGCTCATTCTAGCGATGATTCTTCGATCTGACCGCACCCATTGACAAAAATTTACAATTATTCGACCTTTAGCGATCGCTATCGGGGGATAGTTGTTTTTTGTTACAGCAGTGGGGGAGAAGGGAGCGGGTTTTTCAAGTTGGATTGGCAGTTAATCATGCTATAGTTTTGGTGCGGTTTGGTGCGGCAGTCATACGACTACCCCTGAGCCGAGCTCCATTTATATACTACCCAACCAGATAGATTTAGTCGAGCGTTTTGCATTTCTTAATCTTTTGAGTAAGTCTAGCGGTAAAGTTAGCCGGCAGTTACTTTGCGGATTTCTACCCTTCCTTCTTCAAACACTTGAACCGTGAGTTGATAGCCTTCCATTAATAACATTCCAACTAGAGGTTCCGAATCAGCTTCATCAATTGGTATGGTTAAATAATCTCCGTCCCAAATTACGACAGCTTCATAGACATTAAAAACGCATTCGCTACCATCACCAAGAATAGCACGTCCTCGTCTTTTCCATTTCAGGTTTAGCTGATCGATTAGGTCTGGTGGCAATGAAAGCCAACCATTAAAACCTGTATCAACGATCGCATCTTGCGCGTAAATATTTCCTTCAGAGTCACATATCGAAAGTGAAATAATCGCCTCAAAATCCGCGTTAACGATTCCTGCGATCATACTAATCTCTTTGTACGTCCACCAAATCGGCGAACATAGCGAGAACCGACTCGAACAATCCAGATTTGAGCATCTGGGTGACGGGCTTCGAGTCTATTGCAAGCAGATATTTCACGCGCATCAATTTCAAAGTCGCCAGTTTCAAGGTCAATTGCTACAATTTTGCCCTGATTACCCAATTCGACCTGTGGGCGTATTTGCGTTTGATAAATGAGATCGCCTCGTTGGGCAAATTCTTCTTTGCTATAGCGGGGTTGTCGAACTGTCATTGGCTTGACCCTGTGGCAACTTTTGCCCTCTATTTTAACCTAAACATCGGTAATCTTCGCTAACATTCCCCAACTGGGCCCACCAGACTTGGCCTGAGCTACGTCGAAGGGCGGCATCGCACCTAAACCCACAACTTCAATCAATGGGCATGGTGCGTTCCCCAAAAATCGATCAGTGGAGCAGTGGGAGCCACATTAGGGAACGCACCCTACAAGATCGGCGATCACACTGTTGAAGTTCTTGGGGAGACATATATATTGAAATTTCTTAACTATATCTACAAATGGCTTTTTGGGTTTTAATTTTTGCAGGGTTGAAGTCAAGCTAACGGTGAAGTTAGACAGTCGGTATCTTGTCATAGGCTTCTGGCTCTACATCAGGAACTTTTGCCAAAATTGCCTCATATTTCGTTCTATCACCCCTTTTCGCCCGCTCTATTAGGTAATTTTCTGTCATCAATGCTGAAAGTTTCTCAGCGATCGCAGTAGAGATAAATTGATCAATAGAAATTCCATCGCGACTTGCAAGGTCACACAAGCTTTTCTGTAATGAGTCAGGAATTTGAACTTGAACAATACTCATGGTAATTTTCCTATCAAGCGTAAGAACTCCGACGGCTCAAGCAGACTTAACCCGAACTGCTCAACGCCAGCAAAGTCACGAGTGTTATATGTAATTATACTCTGACATCCTGCCTTGACTGCAAGCTCCAATACCATATCGTCTTTGGGATCGCGTAAGAAGGGTCGCCAAAGGAAGAAAATTTCATGAGGTATACCAACCGAGCAGTAGAAATCAATTAGGTCATCTACTTCTTCTCTGCTCAAATAAAGATTTGGTAACTCCCGCAACAAAACGTCCGTGTATTCCAAGACAAGGGGAACTGACAAGTGTATATCAAATTGTCCCGTATCTATAAGGGTAAGCAGTTGGAATGCACTACCACGTCTAGATCTCAGCCCTGAAACAATGACATTGGTATCAATAACAATTTGAGGTAATGGCATTCGGAACTGGGCAACGATGATTATCAGTATCGGTACACCTCAACTTTATCATCACAGGACGAAAATAGGATGCACTACATTTCCTTAACGCACCCTACCAGATCGGCGATCGCACTAATGGTAAACGACGAATACGAATACGGCTTGGCTCAACCGTAATAGCTGATCCTTGTTCTAAATCCTCCTCGCACTCAGGGATTACTGTCAACAAAAGATTCGTAAGTGCTTGGG
>NZ_SFBY01000313.1:0-16242 GCF_007095505.1 Microcystis sp. M_QC_C_20170808_M3Col | reverse complement strand
GTAATATGGACGTTTACGACCAGCGATGCTAGGGTCAAGCTGAAACATCTTTATCCTGTGTTTGAGGAGGAGGAATCGGGAGAATCTATTGCACCAAATTAGCTGAAACAGTCCACTAGAATTAGCTATTTCTCAGCTTTTAGGATTCGTCATTTATTTCCCGATTTTAAAAAGGATTTTTTAAAGACTTTTTTTCATTTATTAATTGTCAAAATTGTTACATCAATACTCTTATAAGTAGTCGGACATAAATAAACAACACTATGTTAAAGAATGTAAAATAGGCGGTTTTCGCTGCTGCATACAGCCTTCTACCCTATTTACAAAACTTTATACAGCAGCGAAAACTTATGTCCGACTACTTACTACCGAATCACCATCCGCTATTTAACCGGAACGGTCGAACAGTGTTGATTACTGGTTACGAATCAGTGATCACTGAAAAGACTCCCCAACACCCATCTCACTGGCGGGAAAATCGCTATAGAATAGAGAAAAAAAAGAATTGCGAGGAAAAAACTCTGTCTTTTAACCCGATTGTCATTCCCCCTTCCCCGGAAAATCCCGCTCGCTATCTAGTGATCATGCTGCACGGTTGGGGTGCAGATGCCATGGATCTGGCCCCCCTTGCATCGATGCTGGATCTAGCTGATTGTCAATTTTTGTTTCCTAATGCTCCTTTTGATCATCCCCAAGTGCCGGGGGGACGCGCCTGGTATGCTTTAGAAACCTCCGATTATCAAGGTTTAGTCGCTAGTCGTCAACAGTTGCACGATTGGATTATTTCCCTAGAAGCAACTACCGGTATTCCCCTAGAGCGGACTTTTTTGACCGGTTTTTCCCAAGGGGGAGCGATGACGCTGGATGTGGGTTTATCTTTACCCTTGGCGGGATTGGGTTCCTTGAGTGGTTATCTGCACGGTGAACCCCATCCCCAAGGACCACAAAATGTCTTAATTGTTCATGGTAAGCAGGATACCGTCGTTCCTGTCGCCATAGCTCGTCAAGCCAGGGATTTACTGCTTGGTTTGGGGGTTAACGTTGAATATCATGAGTTAAATATGGGTCACGAAATCCCGATTCCGGCGCTGACTATTTTACGCCAATTCCTCCGCAATCGTCTAGAAACTGCATGAATAATGCTCGTCAGCTGGCTTTGCTGATTTTACGGGATATCGATCGCTCCTCGGCCTATCCCGATCGCGCTCTTGATCGCCATTTGTCCGCTAGTTCCTTAAATTGTCTTGACAAAGCCTTGACAACGGAGATTGTTTATGGTATAATGCGCCGACAAAGAACTCTGGATGGGCTGCTCGATCGCCTGGGGAAAAAAACCGCGGCCCAGCAACCCCCGGATTTACGGCGAATTCTCCATATTGGTCTTTATCAACTGCGTTATCTATCCCAGATTCCCCCATCAGCGGCGGTGAATACGGCGGTAGAATTAACTAAAATCAGTCATTTAGGCAAATTAGCGGCGGTGGTTAACGGAATGCTGCGGCAATATCTCCGTTTAACTGCTAATGGCGACGATCCTTTACTTTTACCGGAAAATACCGCTTCTAGATTGGGTATTCTCCACAGTTTCCCCGATTGGTTGGTGCAATTGTGGTTAGATCGCTTTAGTGTTGCGGAAACGGAACAACTTTGTCAATGGTTTAATCGCTCTCCTGACCTTGATATTCGGATTAATCCCCTGAAAACTAGCCTAGAAGCCCTAGAAAATGAGTTAGAATCAGCCAATATAACTTTTAATCATCTTAAGTTACCTCTAGCTTGCCGTTTAACCTCTGGTTTAGGCAATATTGAGCGTTTAGAGGGATTTCGAGCCGGAAATTACACCCTACAGGATATTAGCGCCCAATTAGTCACTTATCTACTCGATCCCCAGCCCGGAGAGACAATTATCGACGCTTGTGCGGCACCAGGGGGAAAAACCACTCATATCGCCGAATTAATGGGCGATCGGGGTAGAATATTAGCCTGTGATCAAACGGCATCCCGTTTACGACAGTTAGAAGCCAATATTAAAAGATTAGACTTAAAAGCGATCGAAGTACATCTAGGGGATAGTCGCGATCGTCCCCAGTGGTGCGGCATCGCCGATCGTGTACTAATCGATGCTCCCTGTTCAGGATTGGGAACCCTGCACAAGCGTCCTGATATACGTTGGCGACAAACACCCGAAAATTTACCTGTACTAGCTAAACGACAGGGGGAACTTTTAGCCTCGGCTGCCACTTGGGTAAAACCGAAGGGAATCTTAGTTTATGCCACCTGTACTTTAAATCCGTTAGAAAATGAAGGAGTGATCGAGCAGTTTTTAGCCGCTCATCCCGATTGGAAAATGGCCACTCCCGACTCTAATTCATCTTTCTCAGAATACTATACAGAAACGGGAGCGATCGAAGTGTTACCCCATCGACATAATCAAGACGGTTTTTTTATGGCTAAGTTAGTCAAGGAAGTGTGAAATGAAAAATAAACAATTACTGAAAATTCTCATCGGTGTTGCTTGGATTGATGGTGTGATTCAACCATCAGAAAGAAATTATTTACGACAGGTAGCTGTCAGGGAAAAACTTGATGATGATCCAGAGATTAAACCACTATTATCGGAACTGAAACCAGTTAAAACCAGTGAATGTTATCGATGGTTAGAGTCCTATTTAGGCGATAATCCTAGTCCAGAAATCTATCAAGATCTACTAGCATCGATTAGCACTTTAATCTATAGCGATGACGACGTGGACGTACAGGAAGCGAAATTATTAACTAAAGTTCAGAGTTTTGATCCGACTCATGATAGCCATCGATCGATGTTAGATAAATTAGTGACGGGAATTCAGAAATTGTACCACAAAGCAATTACTGAAAGTAATTAAGGAGGGGCTATCAGTGGTCAGCAGGTCAAAAAATTACCCGATAAAAACTGATAGCTGATCCCTAGATTTTAGGTAATAACCGTGGGTTGTTCCCGTCCAGTAGATTGACGAATTTGACCGATTTCTTCGGCTAAATCAATTAAGGGTTGTAGGGCCTTTTGGGTGTCGATATCGTGTTTACTCGCGTCCGGTTCATAACTTTCTAGATAAACCCGGAGAGTTGCTCCTTTAGTTCCCGTCCCCGATAGACGGAAAATAATCCGAGAACCATCAGTAAAACCAATGCGAATACCTTGATTTTTACTCACACTACCATCCACGGGATCCGTATAGCTAAAATCATCGGCATATTCCACTTCATAGTTACCAAATTGTTTACCCTTAAGGTCTAAAACCAACTTCTGGAGACGTGCCATCATCTCTTTTGCCGGTTCCAAGGCGACTTCTTCATAATCATGACGAGAATAGAAATTACGACCGAATTCTTGCCAATGACTGCGAACAATTTTCTCTACAGATTCCCCTTTAACTGCCAAAATATTTAACCAGAAAAGAACCGCCCATAAACCATCTTTTTCGCGAATATGATTGGAACCCGTGCCGAAACTTTCCTCCCCGCAAAGGGTTGCTTTCCCCGCATCCAGCAAATTACCGAAGAATTTCCAACCGGTGGGAGTTTCATAACAGTCAATTCCCAGTTTAGCCGCTACTCGATCGGCCGCCGCACTGGTGGGCATCGATCGCGCCACTCCCGTGATACCATTTTGATAGCCCGGTACTAGATGAGCGTTAGCAGTTAGTACAGCTAAACTATCACTGGGGGTGACAAAAAAATTCTGACCGAGGATCATATTGCGATCGCCATCTCCATCGGAAGCAGCCCCAAAATCCGGAGCCTCTTGACCAAAGAGAATTTCTACCAGATCATGGGCATAGACTAGGTTAGGATCGGGATGACCACCACCAAAATCCTCTAAGGGAATACCATTTAATACTGTACCCTTGGGCGCGCCTAAACGCTGTTCAAATAGAGCATAAGCGTAGGGACCCGTCACCGCATGGAGAGAATCCATGCACATTTTAAACTTACCAGAAGTGAGTAGGGCCTGAATGCGATCGAAATCAAAAATCTTTTCCATCATTTTGACGTAGGGAGTGACCGCATCGATCACTTCCACATCCATAGTTCCCAGTTTAAAGGAACTGGGGCGATCGAGGTTAATATCGGCCCCTGAGAGGATTTTATAACTGCTAATCACCTTAGTCTCGGCATAAATTGCATCGGTGATATTTTCCGGGGCCGGTCCGCCGTTAGTAATATTGTACTTAATGCCAAAATCCCCCTCTGGACCGCCGGGGTTATGACTAGCGGAGAGAACAATACCGCCAAAAGCGTTATTTTCGCGAATTAACCCAGAAATAGCGGGAGTAGAGACAATACCATCGGTTCCCACGAGGATTCTACCGATACCGTTAGCAGCGGCGATTTTCAGGATAGTTTGAATAGCTTGACGGTTATAATAACGACCATCTCCACCGACAACTAGGGTTTGACCCTCGATACCGTCTAAAGTATTGAAGATAGCTTGAATAAAATTTTCCAGATAATGGGGTTGTTGAAAAACAGGAACGGATTTTCGCAGTCCGGAAGTCCCCGGTTTCTGGTCACTAAAGGGTTTTGTGGCAATGGTTTCAATCGTCATAGTCTTTTCTTGATAAGCTGACGCAATTGTCAACTTAAGTATATAGCAGTAGGTTGACAGCCAAGAAATTGGGTAAGAAAGACAACAGTTGGGGAGTCCCCTGTCATAGTAAATCCTGTTTAAAAAGTCTAGGACAGTGGGGAGATGGGGGAGATGGGGGAGATGGGGGAGATGGGGGAGATGGGGAAGATGGGGAAGTTGTCTCATCACCCTATCACCCCAAAACCCTATCTCCTGTCTCCTGAATACTGACTCCTGACTCCTAACCCCACCAACAAACTTTTTCAGCAAACCCTAGCTATAAATCACCTAATCGGCCCCTTCAATCGGTGCAAATCCCTGACGTTGAATATTCTCGCTGATGTGACGAGGTTCGAGGAATTGCAAGAGATAATCCGGACCCCCTGCCTTGGAACCCACCCCCGACATCTTGAAACCCCCGAAGGGTTGACGGGAAACAATCGCGCCGGTGATTCCCCGGTTAATATAGAGGTTTCCCACTTCAAATTCCTGCATAGCTCGGTTAATATGGGCAGGAGTGCGAGAATATAAGCCACCAGTTAAAGCATAGTCGGTTCCGTTAGCCACAGCTAAAGCTTCCTCGAAATTGCTCACTTTGATAATCGCCACCACTGGACCAAAAATCTCCTCCATCGCTATTACCGCATCGGGGGGAACATTCTTAAAGACGGTGGGACTGACGAAATAACCCACTTCTGGAATTGGCATTTCTAGGGCCAATTCTGCCTCTTTTTTACCAGTTTCGATATATTCCCGAATTCTTGCTTGAGCTTTCTCGTCGATAACCGGTCCTACTTCCGTACTCGGTAAATCCGTCGGCCCGATATTGAGGGAGTTGGTAGCCTCGACAAAGCGATCAACAAAGCTATCATAGACGCTTTCCAGAACAATTATCCGCGAACAGGCGGAACATTTCTGGCCGGTGTAGCCAAAAGCGGACTTAACCGCACCGACAACGGCCTGATCTAAATCGGCACTCTCATCGACGATTAGGGCATTTTTGCCGCCCATTTCGGCGATAACTCGTTTTAGGTGTTTTTGACCCTTTTGCACGATAGAGGCATCTGTATAGATGCGACAGCCCACTTCTCGTGAACCGGTGAAGGCGATTAGGTGAACATCGGGATGGCTGACTAAATGCGCCCCCACTTGCGAACCTTTACCCGGGATATATTGGAAGACTCCAGCAGGAATACCCGCTTCTAGGAGAATCTCGGCAAATTTCGCCGTAATCACCGAAGAAGTCTCGGCTGGTTTCAATAGCGTGCAGTTACCTGCTACTAAAGCTGCTACTGTCATCCCCACTGCGATCGCTAGGGGGAAATTCCAGGGAGAAATCACTAAAGCAATACCCCGGGGTTGGTAGAAATAACGATTATTCTCGCCTGCTACGTCGAAATTATGCCCTAAATCCAGTCTTTCCATCTCGGAAGCATAATAACGGCAAAAATCGATCGCTTCTGACACTTCCGGATCCGCCTGTTGGATAACTTTGCCCACTTCTAAACAAATCCAGGCCGATAACTCGTGTCGTCGCGCTTCCATCAAATCTGCCGCTTTTCGCAGTATTTCGGCTCTTTTAGCCACTGGAGTGCGTTTCCAAGCGGGAAAAGCCTGTTTCGCCGCTATTATTGCTTTTTCTGCCTGTTCCACCTCAATTAAGCCCACTTTACCCACTATTTCCTGCGGGTTACAGGGATTAACGGAATTAATTTGAACATTGGTGGTGACGTATTCACCGTTAATTAGGGGTAAATAGGTCTTACCGAGGGAATTTTTGACAAAAGTAAGGGCTTGATTCGCTTTATTTCGCAATTGCTCGTTGGCATAATCTGTATCAGGGGCATTAGGAAAACCGGGGATAATCGGGTTATCATTGCCTAAAACCCGGGGGGCTGCGATTAAATCTTCCACGGGACGATCCTCCAAATTTTGCCGCAGGAAGGAACTATTAGCGGTATTTTCTAATAAACGGCGGATTAGGTAGGCCATACCGGGTAAGAGTTGTCCGTAGGGGGAATAAACCCGCACCCGATGACCCCGCTTCACTAACGCTTTGGCTAATTGGTCGCCCATGCCGTACAATACCTGCATTTCAAAGCGACGACGGGGAATTTCTAAACTTTCTGCGATCGCACAGGCTAAGGCTTGCGATCGCACGTTATGACTACCGATAGCAGCGGATAAATATTGATGATTTTCCAATAATAACCGCGTCATCCGTTCATAATTGGCATCGGTGGCCGATTTTTCGTTATATACCGGCTGTGACCAATGATTTTGGCGAGATTTAATCGTTTCCTGATCCCAGTAAGCGCCTTTGACTAGCCGGACAGTAACGGGATAACCGCGCTTTTTCGCCCAATTAATTAAATCTTGTAAATCTTGGGCAGAATCTCTTAAATATGCCTGTAGAGTGATGCCAATATCGGTACGACTGCGAAATTCTTCTTCTAGGAGTAATTCTTTCAGGATAGCCAGGGTGAGGTTTTTATAAACGTACTGTTCCATATCAAAATGGACTGCCACCCCTAACTCCTGAGCGCGTCGCAATAGTAGGCGAATGCGATCGCAAACTTTCTCTTTACTGCCAATCGGATCCATGGGATCAAACTGAGAATAAAAGGCAGTTAGCTTGACAGAAACCTGCACTTGTGGTAGTAATTCGCCGTCCGCTTGATCAATTTGGCTAACTTTATTCCATTTGGTTGCTTCTTGAGCCAAATGGGTCATTAAATCGAGATAACTTTGTAGATAAACTTGGGTTTCCGCTTCAGTAATTACCGCTTCACCGAGGAGATCTATGGTAAAAGCCATTTTTTCCTTCCGCAGACGGGTGACAGTGCGAGTAATTTGCTCTAGGTCTTCCCCGGCGATATACTTACGAGCTAAAGTTTCTACGGATTTACTGATCAGACTGGCGGCCGTTTGAGCGGGTAGGGAGTTAGGATCACTAAAGTTGAGGATATTTTTCAGCGCACTGGGCAGTTCTACGGAAGCATCACCGAGGTATTGTTGCAGATGATTAGCGATCTCGGCATTACTGCGTAAAGCGGGTAAACAGTCAATAAAACGGAATAATTGTACTCGTAAATTGGGGTTAGACATTGCCCAATCGAGTAATTTATCATCCCAACGCATTTGATCCTGTAAAGCAGACCAAAGACCTTTTTTTTCGCGAGTTTCGGCTAAAAGTTGTCTAGCGATCTCTTGGGTTTTGGTTTCGTAGTTTTGAGTTGAGTCGATTTGGATAACCACGGTGATTCAAGTAAAAAAATTATCAACGGGATTCAGCTTTCAGCAAGCTAAGGTCAGCCTTCAGCCTAAAATTCAGTTTTTGAGCTTTTTCGGCTGATTGCCGCTCTTAATGGCTCTTTTCTCTGGTCTATAACTCTTACCGAAGGACTAATCAAAGCTAATAACCGATCGCTTTTGCTGAACACTCTATTGTACTCGATCGAGTGGTGAAGTGGGGTGTGGGGTGTAGGGTGTGGGGAAGTGGGGAAGTGGGGAAATGGGGAAATGGGGAAATGGGGAAATGGGGAAGTGGGGAAATGGGGAAGTGGGGAAATGGGGAAGTGGGGAAATGGGGAAATGGGGAAATGGGGAAGTGGGGAAGTGGGGAAGTGGGAAGAATAAATAAAAATAATCTCCTGACTTGAAAGAGGGTGTAGGGTGTGGGGTGTGGGGTGTAGGGAAGGAAACCTCTTTCATCTTTGGGGGTGAAAATTTTTTCATCGGGACTGACTACTGATTACTGATTACTGATTACTGATCACTGATTACTGATTACTGATTACTGATCACTGATCACTGATACCCGATAGTCCTTGTGTATTGTCGAAGCGTTTACTTATAATAACTTTAAAAAGATTTTCGGGATCATCGGTAGCCCTATGGCAAAAATTGAAACGAGAACAGAACCCATGGTTTTAAACATGGGACCCCATCACCCTTCGATGCACGGAGTTTTGCGCTTAATCGTCACCCTTGACGGGGAAGACGTGATTGACTGTGAACCCGTAATCGGTTATCTTCATCGGGGCATGGAAAAAATTGCCGAAAATCGCACCAATGTCATGTACGTTCCCTACGTTAGTCGTTGGGATTACGCCGCAGGGATGTTTAATGAGGCAATTACGGTCAATGCTCCCGAAAAATTAGCCGATATCGCCGTTCCTAAACGAGCGCAATATATCCGGGTGATTATGTTGGAACTCAACCGCATCGCTAACCATTTACTCTGGTTAGGCCCCTTTATGGCGGATGTAGGCGCACAAACTCCCTTTTTCTACATTTTCCGAGAACGGGAGATGATTTATGACCTCTGGGAAGCTGCGACGGGAATGCGGTTAATTAATAACAATTATTTCCGCATTGGTGGCGTGGCGGTGGATTTACCCTACGGATGGGTGGATAAGTGCGCGGATTTCTGTGACTATTTTGAGCCAAAAGTGGACGAATACGAGAAATTAATCACTAATAACCCGATTTTCCGCCGTCGTATTGAAGGGATAGGCTGCATTACCAGAGACGAAGCGATTAACTGGGGTTTATCCGGTCCGATGTTGCGCGCTTCCGGGGTGAAATGGGATTTAAGAAAAGTTGACCATTACGAGTGTTACGACGATTTTGACTGGGAAGTGCATTGGGAAACCGCCGGCGATTGTTTTGCTCGTTATCTGGTGCGGATTCGGGAAATGCGCGAATCGGTGAAAATTATCCGGCAAGCACTGAAAGGTTTACCCGGTGGTCCCTACGAAAATCTGGAAGCGAAACGGATGGCAGAAGGGAAAAAATCAGCTTGGAATGATTTTGACTATCAATATATCGCCAAAAAAGTCGCCCCCACTTTTAAGATTCCTAAAGGTGAACATTATGTGCGTTTGGAAAGTGGTAAAGGGGAATTAGGTATCTTTATCGTCGGTAATGATGATGTTTTCCCTTGGCGTTGGAAAATTCGGGCCGCCGATTTTAATAATCTTCAAATTCTGCCTCATATCCTCAAAGGGGTAAAAGTTGCCGATATTATGGCGATTTTAGGCAGTATTGATATTATTATGGGGTCAGTCGATCGCTAAATCTCCCTCCTAGGGAGCAGGTAGGTTGATTCATGAATCAACCTACTAAGTAGGGAGGCACAATTATTTGTAGGATGGGTTAGCGGTAGCGTAACCCATGCGGGGGTTGGGTTTCATACTTCAACCCAACCTACGTTCATCTTATATTTAATTCCACCTCAACCTCATTGATAGGGGGAATCTCGCTTTGGGGAATCTTTAACTCCCCCACCTGAACACCCAAACTAGCCAAGGCAGTTAAAGTGGTGATGATGCGGCAAATCAAGTCAATGTCCGCTTTATGTTTTTGCCAGAAATTCATAGATTTTGCTCCTTTCGCCTTATGGCTTGTTTTTTGAGGACAAGTTGATTAAAATGCTTTAAGCAAATGCTGGCAAAAGGGGATCAAAAAGTGGATCAGATCGTAGGTTGACGTTTGACGAGATTTATGTTAAGGTCTGGCGAAATCAGATTATCGGATGAAGATGTAGAAACCCTTCGTAAGGCTAAAGATGCTTATCAGGGAAACTTTTCTTGTGCTTCAGAGAAAACAGAGCAAATATTAATAGAAGCAAGTCGATGGTTACTTGAGGCATTTCTCGAAGAATACCGTAGTCAAACAGAAACTTCCAGTTATACCATTCCATTAAATGTCTTGAAAGCTTGGATGACACCATCGCCACAATCCGGAACAACTAAAGAGGTTTTAGAACCAAATAAGAAGAAATTGTACTTACAAAATGAATCTGATTTTAAAAGATTTGAAAATCAGAAGAAAAGCGCATACATTACTCAAAATAAAATAAATAAACCCAGAATTGAAGATATTAATGATAATTTAATTCATTTAACCTTAGCAGATATTAATGATTTATTAGATTCGTCTATTTTAAAGGTAATTGGCATATCTACAGATAGTTTGCGGTTTTGTACTGAAAAAAAATATGGACTAGGAAAAAAAGGGCAAAAAACCTCTAAACAGTCTTATATTGTTCAAGCTTATTGTGAAGTATTAAAACTAGATTTTGACAGTTTACAATGTTGTCAACTTACTCAAAACCTAAAAAATCAACAAACAAATAATGAGAAGATTTATCGTGTTTTAACAGAATTTAATTACAATAATGTAGTAAAGTTTACTGGTTTAATAGCTGCTAAACCTTTACGAGAAGGCAGTATTTATATTCCCCCTTGTCCTCATCAATATCGTGTTTTGTGTTTGCGTCGTTTAGAAAAACAAATTTTTATCACTAATAATTTGCCCGTTAAAACCATTATTTTTAAGTTTCAAGGAGATGGTCAGGAAGAATGGGATAACTATAGTCTTCATGAACATTTTTTAGATAATTCTGGAGGAATTAAAAATTTAAAGGCTCATAATTTTTGTTTGATTTTTGAAGGAATTGATCATGCAGACTTTTGCCGTTTAAAGGACATTTATTCGTTTTGGCAAAACTTAATTACCAACGCTCGTAAAATATCAAATGGTCCCATTAAAGGCTTTTTATTAATGATTTGGTTAGATTATGGAAAAAGTAATGATTGGAGAGATAAGGACAAATTATCAGAATTAAGTCCTATTCACCGCTTACAGATTGACTCTCGCTTTGAACAACGGTCTTTTCAGGAAATTATTCCTACTTTTGCTCAACAACTTCAGTTGGGTTGTGACTTACAGGATGAAACCACAGAATTATTTGCAGATACCTTGCAGAAATTATGGGAAAATAGCAATCAAGGCAACATAGAAGACACACTGAAAGCTTTTTATCAACAATTTAAAGGACAATTATCGAGGGAAAATAGATGGCAAAACTATCCTTAACCTACACGGGAAAAATTCAACCCAAATCGGATCTTTATTATGAACCGATTCAACAAAAAATTTATCCCTATGACGCAGGTGATGAGTTAATAGAAGTTGTTAACTTGGCTATTGAATTGGGAATGCCTTTGTTACTAGAAGGTGAGCCTGGATGTGGCAAAAGTCGTCTAGCTCATGCCTTAGTTTATGAATTTAATTATCGCCAGGAAAATAATCCTATAAAATATTATGAGTGGACAGTTCAATCCACAAGTAAAGCGGAAGATAGTCTCTATCAATATGATTATATTGGCCGTTTACAAGCTGCTCAAATTAGCGGAATTTTAAGTCAAAAAGGAACAGGAGAATCTTCTTCTGAGCAAAAAAATCCAGCTATTTCAAAAGATTGGGTTGATTTACAAGCCTTGGGTAAAGCATTTAAACAAAGTCGAGATGAGGAAGAACAATCGGTAGTATTAATTGATGAAATAGATAAAGCAGATCGAGATTTTCCTAATGATTTACTTTTAGCCATTGAATCTCGTCGTTTTTTCATTAAAGAAACAAGAGATTTAATTCCAGCAAATGAGCAAGCTTTTCCTCTGATTATAATTACCAGTAATCAAGAAAAAAACTTACCCAATGCTTTTCTGAGACGTTGCATTTATCACTATATTGAGCTTCCCAACCAAGAAAGATTAAGAAAAATATTAACCGAACGGTTTACCGACGCTGAACAAGATGTTATCATCAAAGCAGTGGACCGTTTTCAGGAAGTGAGAACATCACAAGACGAGACTAAATCTGAAGGAGAAAAAAAAGTTAGCACAAGTGAATTAATAGCCTGGTTTAAATCGTTACTCAAGTACAAACCTGAAGAAATTATCGCCAAATTAAACCAGGACAAATTACCCCACGCTAGTATTTTACTAAAAAGCCGTACTGATTTACAAGATTATGGAACAAGAGGTTAAAAGAGCCAATGACATCCCCCCTACTTGACCTATTTTATCAACTCAGAAATGAAGAAGGATTTCCGCTGTCTATTGAACAATATTATCGGGTGGAAAATTACCTGATTCAAAAACTCGCCAATGATTCTGATATTGCTATTCAAGAGAATCCCAACTTAGAGAATCCTAAAATTAAACTTCTTTGTCAAGCTTTATGGGTTAAATCTCCAGAAGAAAAACAAAAGTTTGATCAGGCCTGGACAGAGATGCTACAATTCCAACCGGAAATAAATATAGAAATACCCAAAAAAACGCCTATTCGCCATCCAGAAGAATCGATTAGCAAAATAATAGACCCGATGGATGATAGGGAATCTCCCTCATTAGCATTTATTACCCCTTCTGGGGATGCACCTTTACCTCCTGAGACTCCATTTCCACAAATTGCCACAGCTATTGAAAAGCGAAAAAAAATCACCTCCCTAGATAATCCTGATTATTATCCTATTGGCATCGCTAAATTACAAGAAAGTTGGCAGCAACTGCGTCCATTACCCTTAGAAAGTCCTCGACAGACTTGGGATCTAAAAGCTACGGTGATTGCAACAGCTAAACAAGGTTTTTTTGACCAAATAATTTACCAAAAGAAACAACTTTATCGCCGAGAAATTATTATTTTTATTGATTGTTCTGACTCCATGATTCCCTTTGCGGGATTTGGACGAATAATGAAACAAACCTGGGAAAATGTTCCCCATTTTTACTTTGATAATCTGATTAGAGAGGAGGTTTTACGACAAGAAAATGGTTGGGAAAGTCAATCTTTAACCAAAGTTCTCTCTAACTATTCTCCTGAAGTAACCAGTTGTCTAATTCTTAGTGATGCGGGTGCTGCTAGAAAACGTTATGTAGAAAAGCGCTTGAGCGCAACAGAAACCCTTATCCGACGATTTAGCCGAAGATTTAGCCGAGTCGCATGGTTAAACCCCTTACCCTATCATCGATGGTATGGGACAACTGCGATCGATATTGCTGATTTAGCTGAAGATATACCCAATTTTTCCATGTTTGAACTAACCACAGAGGATTGGGAAAACTTGATAACATGGCTAAAAGAAGAACCTATCCCACCCCGTCATTTTCAATTTGATCTCGCTCAATTTCAACAAGGGGATAATTGGGATGACGATGAAGATTTTTTTAGCGCAGAAAGCTGTTTAAGATTATTTGAAAAAGAAAACGAACTAAACACCAGAGAACTAGCGAAAAGAGCCGCCTTTCCCCTTAGTTTATCCCCTAATTTACTTTATTATCTGCGTCAACATCAAGATAAAAATAATCAAGCTCCTTGGTATGTGATCGCTGATATTTTACTCTCCAGTTTAGTCCGCAAAATAGATCGAGAACTCTATGAAATGTCCCCCGATATTCGTAAACTACTATTAAAAAAATTAACCCCAGAGGAACTCAAATCTCTGGCCTATCAGTTACAAACCTATATTCAGGAACAAATCGGTGATCGTTGCTCAAAAACGGTTTATTGGCAAAATCAACAATGGTTAGCTCTTGCCTACCTAAAACCTAGTCAAGCGGTCAATGAAATCAAACAGTTACTAGCAGAAGCTATCAAAAATAATAACCGAGTGCGTCTTGTTAGATTGACAGCTTTATTAGAAAATATATCCGCTGCTTTAGCCGATTATGAACCCTTGTTATTGCTTAATGAACCGATTGCCGCCTATTCTAGAGGGGATTTAAGCCCGGAAGACGAAGGAACCCGACAAAAACATTTAATAGACAAAGTAGCCGATATTGTTCCCTACAATGAAAACCTTTTCCTTTTTACCGCAGAAACGGTATTGGTTAATGAAAAAGGCAAAGTTATCGAGAGGAAACCTGTTAAAGCCTATTTTTACGATGAAAACCTTGCAGAAGTTGGCAACCGGAAAGAAGCTCAAAACTATATCCCCATGATGTATATTCCCCAAGGAGAATTCACGATGGGAACGGAAGACGAGGAAATCGAAAGACTGGTGAAAAAATTTGGTTGGGAAGGATATAGAAGGGAAAGACCACAACACCTAGTCAAAGTCCCCGCTTTCTACATGAGTCAAACCCCGATTACCCAGGCCCAGTGGAGAGCAGTTGCCTCCCGTACCGACTTAAAAGTAGAAAAAGACCTTGACCCTGATCCCTCCTACTTTAAAGATCCCCCCAAACCCTCCTTAAAAAGCGAGGCTTCCGATTCCCCCCCTTTTGAAGGGGGGGCTAGGGGGGGATCGCCCACTTTAAAAGTAGAACGAAATCTTAACCCTGATCCCTCCTACTTTAAAGATCCCCCCAAACCCCCCTTAGAAAGGGAGGCTTCCGATTCCCCCCCTTTTGAAGGAGCTAGGGGGGGATCACCGACGCGCTGGGATAGACCCGTAGAAAAAGTCAACTGGTATGATGCCGTCGAATTTTGCGCGAGATTATCGAAATTGACAGGGAAAGAATACCGACTTCCCAGCGAAGCGGAGTGGGAATATGCCTGTCGTGCCGGGACAACCACCCCATTTCACTTTGGGGAAACCATTACCGGAGAATTGGCCAACTACAATGCTGGCTATACCTACGCTGACGAACCAAAGGGAGAATATCGAGGACAAACGACCCCCGTGGGACAGTTTCCCCCCAATGCCTTCGGGCTGTACGATATGCACGGCAATGTCTGGGAATGGTGTTTAGATCCGTGGCACGAGAATTATCAAGGTGAGCCGCCCAGAGACGGAAGCGTTTGGGACGAAGACAATAATGATAATCGTTATCAAAGCCTATTAATTAGTACAAAAGAACTCTTGACATATAAGCGATACCGTGTACTGCGCGGCGGTTCTTGGTACTTCAGCCCTTATCTCTGTCGTTCTGCCGTCCGCTCCGGGAGCAACCCCGTCAGCCACTACAACTACTTCGGTTTTCGGGTTGCGTGTGTCTCCCCAGGGCTTTGACTCTTTGCTCTTTTGCTCTCTTGACCTTTTACGGAATTTTTTTGAGCCAACTATAGTACAAGTGTATTAATCTAGGGGTTATACTAGGGTCTGCTGAAAAAGTTTTTCGGTGGTGGTAGGAGTCAGGAGTCAGGAGTCAGGAGTTAAGAAGGATAATGCAAGGTTTTTGAAAGTCCCAATCCTATTTTCTTGCACTAACATCGGACTTTAACAGGTCAAAAGCTTTATTTTAAAAGGGTTTTACCATTATTCAGCAAGCCCTATTTATTCCCTCTTTTGCGGTTCGGCTGTTGCCTGAGTGCCTCATCTCAACAAGCAATTTAAATGCGCGGGCAGCTTACCTTTCGAGAAAAAATTTTTTTGTACAGGGAGTCCTTAAAATAGAAAGGGGAACCCAAAACCAAGCTGCTGGTATTTTTCCTCTGGGCATGGTGGCGCAGTTTATCTCAAATGTCGGAGTCAAGATCCTCGCTTTTAGCGCGACGGGATGAAACCCCAGCCAATATAAAACAGCGAAGCACGACTAAAATCTTGACAATCTATGCTGTATAGGTTAAGATAAAATAGGTTGTTTGAGGTCGATAAGCAATGATTGTCTTAGAAATGAAAGCAGTGGTCAAACCAAGTCAGTGTTCTGCCATTGATGAGGCTATTCGTACAGTACAATTCATCCGTAATAAGGCTTTAAGGCTTTGGATGGATGCTAAGAAAGAAGACAAAATCGATAAATATTCTCTCAATAAATATTGTGCAGTTCTCGCCAAACAGTTCAAGTTTGTCGATACTCTAAATTCTACGGCTAGACAAGCATCTGCTGAACGAGCTTGGT
>NZ_SFBY01000312.1:0-2552 GCF_007095505.1 Microcystis sp. M_QC_C_20170808_M3Col | reverse complement strand
TGGACTCTGTGTAAGACAGTACATGGTTTTTTAACTGTGGTATGCGACGGTGGTGGAAGCAGAAACTTAAATCGTGAGGTTTAGGAATCGCCGCACTTTTAGGGCGGCGAGGATGTCAAGCTAGGCAGGTTGCCAACAATCCTCACGAGTCAGACGAATTTGGGCAAGGGCAAAAATAGTCGGGATAATCCGGCCGTAGTCAGTGGCGATCGCTTTCCAACCGAGATCAGCAATAAACCAACCCCATAGAGCCGGTCCTACCAAACTTAACACGGTTCTGACCGCTCCATAGCGGGCTGCCGCCCTAGTCATGCCCTGTTTAGCCGTTTGTAGGGCGATTTGATTAACAATTGCCCCACCCTGGACTACGGCCGTTTTTGCCCCTTGATAGCGGACAAAATGAAGAGCGAACTGCCCGGCGATATGTTTGAGCAGAATCGGTTTCAGGATAGAATTAATGGCGATGACGCTACTGCCTTTGAGGACTATATCGAGGGGATTGTGTTGTAGGTGAACCGGTAAGGGTTGGGGAGTGTGGGAATCCGCGAGCGCTTTTTGAATTTGAGTCGAGAGGGATTTTTGTTCCGATGGGGGGAGACGTTTCCAAGCTTTGTTAACGAGGTGAAGATAGATTTCCGCTTCAATTTCCGTTGTCGGCATTTTTTGGGAGTAGGGAACCTTGAGGAAATGACAGACACGGACTAGAATTTGACGATAACTAACTTTTTCGGTTTGACCTTTTAATACTGTCACACCATCGGCAGCCAGGTAACGAAAACGATCCTCGACACTATCTAACCAACTTTCCCAATCTTGACTTTGAACGGCGATTGCGTCCGGCGCTCGTAGATAATCGAGAGGGTTAAAACGACGGCAAAAGAGGATGTTAGTGATTTGCTGTAGTTCCTCCTCGGTGGCTAACTCCAAAGCTGTGCGTAGTTCGTCCAATGTGGTTTGTCCTCCTGGTCCCCAATAATCAACTTAGTTTCGCTAGTGCCGATTACTACTAATATTAACTCAAGGGTTTACAGGATTAGGAAGGCTAGTGACAAATTTTTCGATTAATGTTGGGATCGTTGGCGCGGGTTTAGCCGGGTTAACCTGCGCTCGTCAGTTGTGCGATCGAGGTTATACTGTTAAGCTATTTGATAAGTCTAGAGGTATTGGTGGTCGTTTAGCCACGCGACGGGTTAACCGAGCCAATCAAGAGATTGCTGTGGATCATGGCTTGCCTTTTTTGACTATTCAGGGCGAAAAAACGGCGGCTTTAATTGATAATCTCCTGAGAGAGAATATAGTTACTTCTTGGTTTGATTCTAGCTATGTTGCTCCTTCTGGCATCAATAGCGTGGCGAAATTTTTAGCTAAAGATTTAGAAATTGAACGAGATTTTCTGGTTACTCGTCTGGAAAATCGTCAAGAAAAATGGGTTTTAAACAATAACGGTCAAATTCGGGGAGAGTTTCCGGTAATTGTCTTGGCTATTCCCGCCCCGCAAGCAGCGTTATTGTTAGAAAACTCTCCCATAACTACTATGCCAGAATTGCGATCAATCGTTTACGATCCCTGTTTAACGGTAATGGTGGGTTATGGCGATTCTTTACCCGCAGTTGCTCCCTCCACCGATATCGCTTGGTTAGGACTTGATAGCAGTAAACGGCAATCATCCCCTGATTATGTCTTTGTTGTGCATAGTAGTGCCGATTTTGCGGTTAAATATCTCGATAGCGAGGATTTAGAAGCAGTTAAGCTAGATTTGCTCTCTCGTGCTTCTTTGCCTCTCCCCGATTGGTCTCAGCTGCACCGTTGGCGTTATGCTTTAGTCCGTCAGGGTTTAGCTGTACCCTGTTTAAGTGTTAATAGTCCTTTACCTCTAGTTGCCTGTGGTGATTGGTGTCAAGGGGGAGATTTATCGAGAAATTCTTCCCTAGAAACGGCCTTAACTTCTGGGATAGCGGCAGCTAATCAAGTTCAGCAGCTACTCTCTTAAGAATCTAGAGACAGGTTTAAATTCTTAGGTTAAGCCTAAGTTAACAAAAGTTTAAATATATAATAATGTAGATATCCTATACTGGGGGGTCGGTAACAATGGAAAAATTCAATTCTAAAGATAACTTTCTCTACCCTAAAACCAGCTACAGGGGTTTATTCACGCCACAAAATTTAGTTTTTAACGCTAATTTGCAGGAATTCGCCCTGAGAGTCTCTTTTATCGCTGGTTTACACACTGGGGGAAAGATTACCTCCACGGAAGCTTACGAGAAAATTAACCAGCTTTGGCAAGAGTTGAATGCCAGTCAAAAATTCCTACTAGCTAATCATTTTGAGGATCACGGAGATTGAGAGATGGGGGTTTTTCAGTGTTCAGTAAACAGTAAACAGTAATCAGTATCTAAAGTGGCACAGTAACAAAAGTGGGTAAAGTAGTTCTTAGTCATCGAAAATTTTGGGTCTGAAACCCCGTCGTTCTACGACGGCTTTACCGTTAAATACTAGCGCATTTACCAAATATATGCTAGAATGTGAGACATGGAAAAAGCCTATTCGTTTCG
>NZ_SFBY01000311.1:0-6868 GCF_007095505.1 Microcystis sp. M_QC_C_20170808_M3Col | reverse complement strand
AATTCTATCAAATCGCTGTAACCATTGCAACATCGTTGTTAAATAAAAATCTTTCTCAATTAATTCTTAAGAATTTATAAATATTGCGAAATGTTAATTTAAATATTCTCAAGTTTTTGGAGTCAATAAATAATTTTTGCTTATCTTTAGCCAACATTGGGTTAGAAGTCAGAAGTCAGGAGTCGGGAGATAGGGTGATAGGGTGATAGGGTGTTGGGGTGTTAGGGTGGTCACTGCGTGCGCGTTGCGGGGGGTGTTAGGGTTTTAGTTGAAATTCCCCCACTTCCCTACTTCCCCACTTCCCCACTTCCCCACTTCCCCACTTCCCCACTTCCCCACTTCCCCACTTCCCCACTTCCCCACTTCCCCACTTCCCCACTTCCCCACACCCCACTGTGGAAGGGGATTATTTTCTGGAGAATAAAACGTAAAAACAGGGAATAATAAACAGAGTTAACAGCGTTGCTAAAGACAAACCCGAAAAAACGACAATTCCTAAAGGTTGCAGAAATTCTCCCCCCTCTCCCAATCCTAAAGCGAGGGGAAATAAACCTAAAACCGTGGTCACGGTAGTCATTAAAATTGGTCGTAAACGTTGGGGAGCGGCCTTTAAAATGGCTTGTAGTCGAGTAAAACCGAATTCTTGCCGCAATTGATTGGCTAATTCCACCATAATAATCCCGTTATTAACCACAATGCCCACCAATAAAACCACCCCGACGATGACAATGGCATTAATCGGGGTTTTGGTCAAATATAGTCCAAAAATTCCCCCCGCTAGGGCTAAAGGAACGGTTAACATAATCACCAAAGGGTCTATGAGCGAGTTATACTGCACGGCCATGACCACAAAGACTAAAAATACCGATAAACCCGCTAATAAACCCAAAGAACCCTGAATTTCTTGATTAGACGTGGCGGCAGCACTGGGTAAAATGCTGATACCATCGGGTAAGGGAGTGGAATTTAAAACCGATTGTACCCCCACGAGTGCGTCACTTAATTTCGCACCCTCGACTAAACTGCCGATAATAATAAAAACTTGACGCTGATTGATTCTCTGGATGACCCCGGGGGTTTTTCCCGCTTCAATCCGGGCAATATCTGCTAATTTTAAATCTTCTTGCCTATTGACAAAGATAGGTATTTGTGATAGGTCACTAATTTTTTGCCGCAAGTTGGGGTCCAATTGCACCCGGATATCGATTAATCTATCTCCCCGTTGCAGTTGGGTGGGTATCGATCCTTGAATAGCGGTCCGTAGCGTTTGTCCCACTTCCAGGGTACTCAATCCCAAACTATTTAAGCGCGTCCAATCGGGTTTAATCTGGATTTCTGGTTGTCTGGGGTCAGCATCGGCACGAAAACGCGCACTAGGGACTTTTTCATCGAGAATACTGAGGATTTCTTCACCAGCTTGCTCTAGAGTTTTCCCATCGCGTCCCTGTAACATCACATCCACGTCAGCACCAACGGAGGGAGAGTTATTAAGAATAATACCGCGCACTTGACCAGGGGTGAGACGCAAACGCACGTTAACGAGGTTTAATTGCTCTAGTGCTTTGCTCATGCGTTCGATATATGCTTCTGTATTAGTGCCTTTTTTGAGATTAATCGTACTAGAAGCGCGCAAAATATTTTCATTGGTAGTTGTGCCAAAAAGAGAACCGCCACTGGTAGTAAAAACATACTCAGTTTCTGGTTGTGATAATAAAATCTTTTCTACTTCCCGCATCACCTGACGGTTAGTATTTAAATTGGTACCGGGGGGAAATTGGGCAAAAACGTTCACCTGTCCAGTTTGAATACGACTAAAGACTTCTTGGGGGATATATTGCCAGAGATAAAAACTACTTCCCCCTAAAATTAAAAAGGCCAGCAGGATAACAGGTATTCTGTAGAGGATGATTTTAGCTAAAAAACGACCGTAGAGAATGGTTAAACCTTCTAGACGTTGACTAAAGACTCTTAAGAGCCAAAACCGATGGATACCACTAGAAACCCGCATATTTAACAAACGACTGGCCAACATGGGAACAACGGTTAACGCACAGAGGAGAGAAGCGGCCACAGCAAAACTGATAGTGAGGATAATCTCGTTAAACAGCAGGGAAATAAAACCACCCAGTAGTAAAAATGGCAGGATAGAGACGAGATTAGTCGCAGTGGAGGCCAATAAAGCAGATTCTACCTCTTGGCTGCTATTCCGGGCAATTTCTAAAAAATCTCGCTTATTTTGGTTTTGATTAACTTTGAGGGCAATATTTTCCAGCATGACAATGGAATTATCCACCACGATACCCACCCCTAGGGCCAATCCTCCCAAACTAAACACATTTATCGATAACCCGAATAACTTCATACAGATAATTGCGACGAGGGTAGAAAGAGGAATCGCTAGGGTAATGATAAAAGTCTGTCGCAGGGAACCGAGAAAGACGAATACAGTCAATCCTGCTAGAATTGTCCCCGCTAGTCCCGACGAAACCACGTTATTGACCGCGTTTTGGATAAATACAGACTCATCAGTAGTGGGGACGACTTGTATTCCCCCGGTGATTAACCCGGATTTTTTTAATTCTGCAATGCGTTTTTTGACCCCTTCTACCACAGCAATCGTGTTCGCATTCGGTTGTTTTTGGACGCTAACCCTCACGGCATTTTTTCCATTTAGGGTGACAAAAATTCTTTGTTCTTCTGTCCCATCGATAACTCTGGCCACATCCCGCAGATAGATTTTTTCTTCGGGATTATTACTATCGGTCAGTGCTAAATCTTGGATATCCGCTACGTTTTTAAATTTCCCCACCGCGCGGGTTAAAGGTTCCCCGGTTTCTCCCTCTAGTCGGCCCCCAGAGATGTCCTGATTGCGTCTTTTTAGGGTGTCTAAAACCTGATTTAATCCCACTCCTAAAGATTGTAATCGCTGCAGGTCAATATTAACTTGAATTTCTTCTCTAACTCCCCCAATCACGTCCACTATTGCCACTCCTTCCACAAATCCTAATTCTCTCCCTAATTCTTCATCAGCAAATAATCTTAAATCTTTTAGGGGTAGGGTATCAGAAACGAGAGCGAATTCATAGACGGGTAAACGAGAGGGTTCAAATTTGTTTAAGCGCGGTTCCTCAATAATATCGGGTAAATTTTGTCGGACACGATTAAAACTTTCGGTAGCTTCATTTAAAGCGACATTTAAATCTCCCCCCGGTTGAAAAAATAAATCTACTCGCATCCTTCCCTCGCGAGTTTCTGAATAAACTTGTACTACTCCCTCGGTGGCACTCATTCCTTCTTCTAGGGGTTTAGTTACTTCTTCGAGAATAACTTCCGGGGAAACTCCAGGTACATTCATCCTTAAACTAATGCGGGGATAAGTGATAGAAGGAAGCAAATCTACTTGTAAACGATTTAGAAAAAAAAGACCGATGATGATAACTGCTATAGTTAACATCAATACTCCTATGTGACGACGAATTGATAGACCGCTTAGGGAGATGTTTTCTGACATAATTACCTATGGGGGAGAGTGAGGAGTTAGGGGTTGGGGGTTAGGGGTTGGGGGTTGGGGTTTTAGGGTTTTAGGGTTTTGGGGTTTTAGGGTTTTAGGGTTTTAGGGTTTTAGGGTTTTGGGGTTTTAGGGTTTTGGGGTTTTGGGGTTTTAGTTGAAAATTTCCCCATTTCCCCATTTCCCCATTTCCCCATTTCCCCATTTCCCCATTTCCCCATTTCCCCATTTCCCCATTTCCCCATTTCCCCATTTCCCCATTTCCCCATTTCCCCATTTCCCTGATAACTGATTAATTGTGCATAACTCGACCGAAACTCCATAATTTTTGATAATAATGACGACTGACGCTATCCCTATCATCAGTGAGTAGATTTATAGCGATACCATTGTTACCTGTTTCTTTTCCTGAACTGTGGATATATTGATTATTCCCTAGATATAACGCCACATGATTAACTCTTTTATCACCAAAAAAAATTAAATCTCCTGGGAGTAATTCCTCTCGGTTTATTTTTTGACAAAAAGCCTCCTGTTGATAGGAATCCCTCGGTAACCAAATGCCAAAAGTGGCAAAAGCGGCCTGGATTAATCCTGAACAATCATAATTAGGTGCAAGGGTTCCACCCCAGAGATAATGATTGGTACGGTTCCTTGCTTCCTGAGTAAAAGTGATAATCTCAGGAATATGTTTTTCTATGTCTGAACGAGTTAGAGGAATTTTTTGATAAGCTGTGGTGGCCACCGCAATTGCATCTAAATCTTCTCCGCATAACCAAGCTAAATAATTATCTTCCCTTAGCTGAATTTGTAGCCCTTTTTCGGTAATTTCTAGGGAAATAAATTTTAATTGTCTTCCCTGTTGTGCTTGGGTCGCTAACTCTTGACAACTGGGAGAATTGTAGAGATTTAAGTCTCTTATACAGAGATATTCCTGGGTGAATGATGGGGTAAGAGAGATGATTTTCATAAAAAATAGATCAGAAGTATATTGACAGAAAAAACTGCATTACTAGCCAAAAGCTAAGGTATAAAATCGAGGATTTAATGATAAAATAAATAAGGAGAATAACCTTAGTTCTGTCATCTTCAAGTTTCCACCTCTCTTAATTCTTGGCCACAAAGATAATCTAAGACGCATTTTAACCGCCTATCCTTAGATTAACTCAATCTCCCCCAATCCCTTTGCTGTTAACTCTTGCCTGTTACCTCTTGCCTTATCTCAACAACCAATTTAAATGTGCGGGCAGCTTAATCTATAACCGAACCGAATCCCTGAAAAATTATTAAACCTCTTGCATAATTAACTTTTCAGGCTTCAAAAACCGCAAAAATAAGGATTAAATGGCATAAAATCTGGAAATAGACTATTTAATGGCTTATTATTCATCTTTAATTCTTCTGACTACTGACTCCTAACCCTAACAACAATTTTGGGTTTTTACAAGAGGTCTATTATAGCCAGTTCCTTAACAATATGTTACAATAGCCGGCGAGAGGGGAGTGACCAAGATTTGGAACTTTTGCGCTAGAGATAGATTCTATGGATCAGCAGTCACATCCTAAAGTAAGCTTTTAATCAGATGTTGAGGTTAGTCCATGGCCAATGTTTCGGGGCGGTTTGAAAAGCAGGAATACAGCCAAAACTCAGAAAATACCGTCACGGTGGTCAGTTCAGTCATGTCCGGTTTAAAAAAAGCATCTCCCCTGCAAAAGGGCTTATTTTGGGGAATAACCCTCAGTTTTACAGCCCTAGTTTCCGCCACTGTTGGGGCTGCCGTCGCTTTAATTAGTCCCTTACCCGCACCAATTGGGGCTATCTTCCAAAAAACGACTTTTCCCAACCAAACAGACATCCTTGAGGCTCAAGCTTGGAATAGCTTAATTAACCAGCAGCTTTCTCGTCCTGTTAATATTTTAGTTATGGGCATCGATCGAGTTTTAGATGCCAAAAACAGCGACGATGTATTTAAAGGTCGCAGCGATACCATGCTCCTAGTCCGCTTCGATCCTACGGATAAAACCGTGAGAATGTTGTCTATCCCTCGCGATAGCCGCGTCAGAATCCCCGGCCACGGTTTCACTAAAATCAACGATGCCAATGTTCACGGCGGACCTACTCTAGCGGCGGAAGTGGTCGGTAATACTTTAGGGGATGTCACCGTTGATCGCTATGTGCGGGTGACTACCGATGCCTTTAAGGAATTAGTCGATTTAGTCGGGGGTGTAGAAGTTTATGTACCCGAACGAATGTATCATAAAGATGTCACCCAAAAATTAGAAATTGATTTACAAGAGGGTTGGCAAAATCTCAACGGCGACCAAGCCGAACAATTTGCCCGTTTTCGTAACCCGCAATACGGCGATATCGGTCGCGTACAAAGACAACAAATTTTATTAAAAGCACTACAACAAAAGATTTTTAGTCCGACAATTCTGCCCAGTCTCCCGAAAGCAGTACAGGTTTTACAACAATATATCGATACGAATTTAACCGTCGAGGAAATGCTGGCTATCGCTAATTTTGGCCGGGAAATTAAACGGGATGACTTAAGAATGATCCTACTCCCCGGCCGGTTTAATAGCCTCGAGGAATACGATGGTCGCAGTTATTGGATTTTGAACCGTCGCGAAATTAGAACCATTGTGGCTAATAATTTTACCGATAACTATTCGCGGAGAGAAACCTCCGTTTATAGTCTGCGGATTGCCATTCAAAATGCCACCCATACCAAAGGTTTAGCCCGTCGTACTCGTAATTATCTGGCCAAACAGGGCTATACAAATGTTTATATTAGCGATGACTCCTCCCAAAAGCTAGAAACCACGGCAATTATTGCTCAAAAAGGTGATGTTCAGTCCGCTAACCTCTTGAAAAATCAATTGGGAATCGGTAAAGTAGAATCATCCTCCACTGGTGCTTTAGACTCAGACCTAACTGTTCGGGTGGGTGATGATGTAGCCCAGTTTTTCAACGCTCAACAGTAACAATGTTGAAAAATTTTTTCAGTCTGGTTTTAATTATTTTGCTGGCGATTCTTTGGCTACTTTTTGCAGCCCGTCCGGTGGCTTTGGCCCAAGATAAAACTATTAACTATAGTTTTGCCCAGCTGCAAGATCGGGATTTTTCCCATCAGGATTTGCGCGGAGGAGTTTTCGCAGCTGCCGCGATGCGGGGAGCTAACCTAGAAGAGGCCGATTTATCGAAAATTTGGGTTGAAAACCCCGCCCTTTAGGGTCGCGGAGGGCGGCTTGATTACTTTAACTTTTTAATCCAATCCCTGACAACTTCGGCAGCAGAAATTTGTTTTTGTTGAGCATACCGTTTTAGTTTTTCTAGTTCTTCGTCAGAAAGTCTCA
>NZ_SFBY01000310.1:0-46869 GCF_007095505.1 Microcystis sp. M_QC_C_20170808_M3Col | reverse complement strand
TCAGGGAAAAAGTACCTGAATTTTCCCCCTGATCACTCCCATGCCTGGTACTTTTTGATTGACAAAAAGTCTAAAAGTCTTACCCAACAAGGTTTTTAGATTTATTCAGCAGACCCTACCTAAAAAGAAGGTTAGAAACTAAGTACATCAAAGCTTTCAGCTTACCAAATTAGGTTACACTTCATCTTGACGAGAAAGGCTACATTTACAAAACCTAGCAGAATAGGAAGTAAATACAGGGTAAATTTTATTGTTTTTCTGATGCCAAGACGCGGATTTGAACCGCGGACACGAGGATTTTCAGACCAAAAAGCAAAATCTGAAAACTAAAACCAAACAAGCGTTTTGGGATGACCTTTTTATTTTATACCTAAATTTGAACTAAAAAGCCTGTAATTTTCGTGTTACAAGTGTATATTTTGGCTGGTGATCGGTAAAATTGGTATTGTAAAAAAATTTATGTAGATTTATGGGCGTTCCTGTCACTTTTCTTTCTCCCAATAGTCAATCCCTTCTCGGTAGTACAATCACCAATTTAGTACCCACTGAAACTTATCTGGTTGTGCCTTGGTCCGAAATTTCCTCAGCTTTACAATCGGGATCTTCCACACCTAATACCTTGGAAGATTGGATCGCGGCTATCAATTATACCCTCGTCGATCGATCTTTGACAGATATCAATCCCACAACACAACAAAAACTCACCGCAAGCCGCCGATTTATAACTCAAATAAATGGTAAAGGGCTTGATAATGGAAACTTTGAATCTGGTGTTGACCTAGTGGGTTATCAAATTACCACCACGATCTACACGCCCGACCCTTCTCCCGTTCGCCCGCCCGCAACTGATCTTTAATGGTTTATAACCCTCCGCTTGTAAGGCCGCCCCTCTCCCCTTTACGTCCCCCGTTCCCTTCTCCCTTTCGGCCGCCGGGGCCGAATCGGCTGCCGCCTACGCAAGTCGCCCCCATCTTCTCCCCGCCTACTTTGTTACCGCCTACGGATAGAGATTTAAAAGGAACAGTTTGTATTTATGCCAACGCTCCTATCTGGGAGCCTAAAAAAATTCGCTACAGGTATCCGGGAGAAAGTTGGCAAGAAATAGCGGGGGATAGATATACTTTAGGAAGTATCCCAAAATATCCTCTTACTTCTTATGTGTCCGATTGGTTTATTTATGATGTCAGCTACACTTTGGAAGCTCTGAGATGTAGTGATGATAATTTGCTGGGGATTGGCACGGTCACTTTTCCCGATCGTGTCGTAACCGATCGTCAGATAGAGGAAATCATTCCACAACCGATGGGAAGCCGGACAGGTGGAAATAATACTAATACTTATCAGATCAAGCTCCTTAATTTTTCGAGCCTGATTACTGCCACGAGTAATAGATGGCCTTCTCTCCTTAGAAATAATAGTTGTAATAGATATCGTACATTTAATTATAAGATTAAAGATTTAAAGAATAATCAAGATGCTCCCCTAACTCAATGTGTTTTTAAGGTATTTAATATTTTCAATGAAGAAATCCTATCAATCACTAGAGATGTTTGCCCAGAGGTGATAGTAGTCCCTGAAAGATGCTATTATAAAGCCGAAAATGAGCGATTAGTCCGAAGAGTTATAGTTGGCTTTCTTCAGAATCTAAGAACTGAATATAATGGCAATTGTGCTACCGTTTGGCGTGATGCCCCACCTTTACCCTTTGCTACGGAAATATACAAAGAATGTTCTGATAATCCTAGTTGTCCACCGCCTAGAATTCGGTTTGACAAAAAATGCGAGGAAAAATGTGAGCAGTGTCCACCGGGAACTGCTATTAAGGTATTATTAGGAGGTAATATAGCCTGTGTTGATTCTGTTGGGTGTGTGCTGAAAACTGTAAAATATAAACCGGGATGTAACAGTTATGATTGTATTTGTGGTTAATCTTGTTCCTTTATTAATGATTAATTACTTGATTTTGTTAGATAAATCTGTTAAGGGATGGATTGGATATACTTTGTTGGAAATTTATATTTTATATTTGATAAACTATGGTTAATTGTGTTTTTAAAGGGCTAAAAGGCGATCCAGGCCAACCGGGAAGGGATGGGAAGCCCGGGAAAGATGGAAGCCCGGGGAAAAAAGGAGATAAAGGCGATCCAGGCCAACCGGGAAGGGATGGGAAGCCCGGGAAAGATGGGAAGCCCGGGAAAGATGGGAAGCCTGGGAAAGATGGAAGCCCGGGGAAAAAAGGAGATAAAGGCGATCCAGGCCAACCGGGAAGGGATGGGAAGCCTGGGAAAGATGGGAGCCCGGGGAAAAAAGGAGATAAAGGGGAGAAGGGAGATAAAGGCGAGAAGGGAGAAATTCCAAAGTCACAGCCAATTAACTGCGGATTATCTTTGATATTCAATCCCATTTCTTGTGTTCTCACGGCTAATTTAAGAGTCGATAAATGTTCCATCACTACCAGTGTATCTATGCTTTGTGATATTCAACGAATAATTAATGAGATTCAAATAACAAGTCGCGCGATTAGCTTGCAAGCAAGCAAGAATCACACTCAACATATTAGTAAATCTCAAGAAATTCTCAATGAAATATTAAAACTCGATTTTGACTGTGATAATGGCTTAAATGTTACTTTGCCTATTTTAAGAGGGATTGACGTAAATGTTAATAATAATCTCAATTTAACTAATCAAATTAGTCCAAAAATTGATATAGTCAATAAAAATGTTATTGATGTTAAAGCCACTGTAACCAGCATTAACCAAAACATTTCGACAATAAAAAATGATTTATCGTTAGTGTCTCAATAAGTGATCAGCCTAATTTCAAGTGTGTCTCAAGTTAGTACTGCTATTAATTCGCTTGTTTTTTCTGTTTCTAATGTTCAAACTATAGCTAATAGTATTAATTTAAATATTTCTAACGCCAACAGCTTGCTTGCTAATACTCAAACAAATTTAAACTTAATTTTAAACGCATCTAATACTACATCAAGTAATGTGAGTTTAGTTTTGAACTTGGCATCAACTATTAATAACAATATTAAAACAATTTTAAACTGCTGCGAAAAAATTAAAGATTTATTAGAAGAAGACCCACTCCCGCCTCCGCAATTTGATTTGATTAATATTATTTGTGTGGATAATAATCCAAGTTATCAAGAAATAATTATAACTGTTAATGATGTATTTGAAGCTATACAACTTGTTAACAGTCAGGTCGCATTTTTGCAGAAACAAGTATGTAACAAAGAAAATAAAGATGAATCTGATTTAATTGAAAAAATTTATAAAATTCTTGGAGGTGATGACTGGTTTACGCAAAGCAATACCCCTTGTATCACATTAAATATTGAAGAAAGAATCAGAAATTTAATAAAGTCCCAATGGGGATTAGAAGCGGAAAAAGAAACCGAAAATTTAGAACTGAGAAATATTATCGATGTAGTTTCGGGATTTTTATCGTGTAATTATTTTAGGTCTGGACTTCAAGAGTATCCCTTTAATGTCGTAGAAGATGTAACTAAAAAAGTTGCCGATGATACTATTAAAAAAATTAGCTATCAATCGCAATTTGAAGAGTGGCGATTCAAGCAATTAGATGCCTTATTTGGGCAGTTCCCCATCAAGATTAAAATTGAGGATAATGACTTAATAAAAACTGGAGACGACCCGCTAGAAATAGAACTCCCTAACCTTGCGGAAACCTTAGCAGAGTTGACGGGCAAAACCTTGTTTAATGAGGCAATGCTCAATTTGTTGGTCAACATTAACTTCCGTTTATTAAATGAACAAGGTAGTACTAAATTACAAGGTTATAGTACTAACAAAATGGTCGAGGAGATTATTGATTATCTTGGCTTTGAAAACCAAAAATCTAAAGAAAAAATCCGATTTCTTTACAATCCTAAGTATGACATAACAGAAGGCGAACAACCCAATTTTGAAGAAATGCTCAAAGAGACTGAAATTGATGTCGATATTGAACAATGCACTGAAAAGCAGTCTTTTGAGCAAAAACTTGATCAGTTGCTTTTTAGTGCCGCAATTATCCAAACAGCACTCTACGAAAAAGTCAATCCGAATAACTTATCTAAATGGGGTAATTTTGTCAAGGAGTATAAAGATTTAGTTGACGCTTTTTCTACTGATAAAGAAACAGAGGAAAATGAGCTAAACGAATTTATTGAAAAAGTAGAAGAAGGATTTACTGGTGAAACAGGCATCATAGACTCAGCTAATCCTTATGGTCGCCCACGCGACCAGCGCCCTAGAATTCGTAAAATTGGCAATAACAATGGAGGCAATAATGGGGGTAATTAATTTAGCGCGATCCGCCTTGAAATCAGAACAAGTTCGTACAGCTATCGCAGGGGCTAGTCGAACTCGGCAGATTACTAGGTCTCAACCTGATCAAGGAAATTGGTTTACCAATATTCTTGGATCTATTTGGGGGGGCATCACCGGTCTTACTGGGTTTATTATTGGTGCGTTAGGAGCGATAGGATTTAGTTTTGTCACGCTCTACAATTGGCTTAGAAGTGGCATTAGTTTTATTTATAATTTTAATTGGAATATCACCGACCAACAAATAGATCAGCAGCTTAAACAAATGCGACTAATGCTAGTTGGACAGATGGGAGAAACTGCTGGTAATTTTATCGGCTTTCTTGCTTGTGGTGTTATCCCTGGGTTAATTATTGCCAAATTTAATAAACCATTAGGTGCTTACGTTTTAAAAGAAGTCTCAGAAGAAGCTTTTGATGAATTAATGGGAAATTTACGAGTATTACTATCTCAAACTACTCGCACGATTGCTGCTCATATTATGTATGGCGCTTATAAAAATATTCGCAGAACAATTAAAGAGGTTTTCCGAAATCCTAACAGTCAGCAATCACAAGCTGCTCAAGCCATTTTTGGCTCTAACTTTAATAATTGGATACGAGCTTGGGGCGCTCCCAGTTCTAAGCCGTGGTCTTTTGCGATTGCCGTAGAAGAGGCAATCGAAAGCCTTCCCGATGGATATATTGAGGAGTTTGTAGAGAATTTTTATGAAGGCTTCTTAGAAGGGTGCGATGAGGCTGGTTTCGTGGTGGCTCAAAGCTTGGATAGTTGGTACGCTGAACAGCGATTAGCAAAAAATCAATTGTTAGGTGATGATACCGTATTAGAGGTCACGCCCAATAGGGAAGCCGAAAAAGAGCGAGTCTTAGTCGCTGGACCAATGGAATTAGTTAAAACGCAATTAGTGAATATTGTTACCCAACATCAGTTAATTGATAACCGGGATATTGGTCAGTTTGTCGGTGAAATTCATCGAGAATCCATGACTAAAAATTTTATTGAAGGTATTGCAATTAAGATTAACTTTCGCGGCGAAAAAGAACCGCCATTCCGCACTAGCAAGCGAGTTAATTATACTATTCCTATGATTAAAAGAAGTAAATTAGACTGGGAAGTGATCAAGCTTGCTTGTGGTGGGACAAATGGCTACTTATGGGGGAGATTTTTAGCGACTGTCAGGTTTAAGCAAACTGGAGTTCCTAATTTAAAAATTTATGGTGCTACCAGTGGCGAAGTGGAAGATAGAGCTAAGGCTTTTATTGATCTGACTGACCTAGAAATTGCCACTCTAACAATTGCAGAAGAAAAAAAAGAAGGAAGACGACGCGAGTTTGATAAGGCTTTATACAAAGAAACGACTAGAGTTTATCCTGCTTTTCTAACCATTGTTAACCGAGAAAAAGTGCTGCTAGAAGAACAAGGAAGGGCGACTCTCTCTGGTGTTTATAAAGAGCGTCGCTTTCGCATCCCTTTATGGACTAATGACGCTCCCCCAGACTTTGACGACATTAAAACCCAGATTTTATCTACACGGGGAGCCAATCCCTAACAGTCCTTAGCGAAAATAGCGAATATTCTTCAACAGAAATTCTCGTTCTTTTTGCAATTGGACTAGCACAGCCTCTGTGGGCAAATTTAATTCGTCAGCTAATCTTTCTACCAAAGCACGTCGCGGGCTGTAATTCACAGGATGTCCCCATCGTTTGCGAGTCCGCAAAATAGCCCGACGGCTTCGGAGATTCATTCTGGAATAGCAGATCAAGAGCATATTTTTTGATGCAATGTGCAATTAGCATCACCTATGGTTCTGTTTTCACCCTAACATCCCCGAACCCTCTTGCAAACGAACCCTTAAGCGGGCTATAACGGTTAGCAGGCAAGTTTGAGCCTGACGTTTTACAAGGAAGTGTTTTATGCCCATTGCTTATTTTGACACTGCTGGCACAGCCGCATCTGCTGGGATTTTTATCCCTCGCGACAATATTGCTGGTTTGACGGCATCTACTGAGTTAGCATCCTCGGAACCCGAAATAAACAAACAATGCAAATTTTTAGCTGGTTTCTTGGCTACTTTACAGTCAACCATTGCCTCTAATCGACTTGTTCCTAGTTCTTTGGCGACTGCATTAGGTTTTACCGTCACAAAGGGTAATCCTATTGGAGTTAGCCCTGGAATTTTCAATCAGCTTTTCACGATTAGTGCTGCGAATGTCATCGATCACAGCACAGATAGTTTTTACCCGATTCCAGTTCCTATCACAGGAACGAATATCGGAAAAGGCGTATTGAAAATTACGGATGTTTTTCCCGACGCTATCGCTATAGCGAGCGCAGGAGCAATCTCTGAAGCGGGAATTTTACTTCCTCACAGCGATATAAATTCTTATGGGGCAGAATCCGCAACCGACCCAGATGATGACTCTCAATCTCGAAAGTGGTTTCTTTCCGTTGCTCGATATTTGTTTGACAAAGTCCCCGCACGGGTAGTAAACACAACGTCTTCGGCTGTAATCACAAAAACACTGGGAGATATTGTCGAATTTACTTTAGCCGATAATGCTCTCGCAACAACTAACCCAACTACAGGCCTCGATCCCGAAAAAACAACCGCAAACGATATTTATGTTAAACCAATTTCGTTCAATATTCAATATTTATTGAACGAACAATCACAAACATTTGACGTGCGGATCGTTTAATCCTACTGACAATTAAGGAGAAGAAGCTATGCCAGAATACACAAGAGGTAAACAGCGAGATCAAGATGTAGCAGTTTTGCTGTTTAAAGGAGTTTATTACCAATTTAAAACTAAAGACCTATCAAAGGTTCCTGGTGTGGGCGAGGGAGACCTGGCAGTGCTAAAGCACGTAAAAATAAGCAATGACGGGGGAGGAATTCCAAAGTCTTCCATAGTATTTCTAAGAGCAAACGCTCCAAAACCTCCGCGCGTAAGCAAACAACTGAGCAAAGAGCCTACTGTACAGGGGAGTATTTCTACTTTTTGCGCGCCTGATGCCTTATCAGCATCTTTGAGGGCCGGTTGGAACCTTGTTAAACCTGGTCGTGCAGCCGGGGCTCAAATTGGCCCTAAATCAGTTACAGCAATCGCAAAGCTTTCTAATGGCGTTTTATACGGTTTTTCCTTAAACAAAAGGGATTTTGAAACGTACAAGACTCCGTTAGGTTTAGAAGGTCCAGAGTCACTTACAACTGATGCAGAACGACAAAAACTGGTTATAGGATCAAGTCTTCCTAAACCAGGAAAGGCGAAGCTTAAGCTAGAAAACGGGTCTGATTTCAGTACTTTTTGCTCACACGACGCTCCACTTGGCGGAGGATTTAAGAGGATAACACAAGAAAGGCTTATTTAACAATCATGGATGGATTTATCATAACATCAAATCATCCTGAGTTTTGGGCGATTCTTCATTCGAGCCCTCCTCCTAATTGGCGGGATAATATTAAGGGCGACATTGCTTATCTTGTTCCTGATAATAATGGAATTCTTCAAGTTATAAACGCTGATGAGTTAGACGATTACGATGACGAAAGTGAATTAGAGGAGGATGATTATGGCTTATGGTTGCCCTCTTGGACGATCTCGGAATCTGGAATGATTTAGGTACGATTTTGCCAGATAGTGACTGGCAAAATTTCCCTAGAGAAGCAAAACAAGGGTTGTCTGTTTTTCGAATAGCATGGAGCGGCGACTTGAGCGATGTTCGGAGCCGTGTACAGTTACGCGCCATTTACAATCGGTCTGGGTTTAGTGTCCCTGGGTCTAAATGGTTTCGGCTTTTCCCCAAACAAGGCTCTGAAATTGTTTTTTTTGATTTTCCTGACGAACTAAAAACGCAAAAAGTGGTGAGAGGATTTCAAGCTTTAAAGTGGTACAAATATTTAAGAAACGGGATTAATATTGATTCTAGGTACTCCTTAACCATCCAAGAATTTCAGCCCTTACCCGATTTTGAGAGAGAAATTCGTCCTTTATCAGCATCTTTAGTGCAAGAAATTGTCAGCGAAGTATTAAAGCGGTCTAACATTGTTGGGACAGACGAGTCAACATTTAACACCCCACTGTTTCCCCCTTAAATTCATATGGCTATTACTCCTTCAATCATTCCTGCAGGGCAAGTTACCCTAAGAGGCTATCAAGAAAATAATATTTTTAGACAAGCGCAGGGGATAGAATCTTACATTCAGCTATCAAATTTTAATCTATTAGTTGCCAATCAGGGGGTAGTGTGGGAAATACCCGTGAATTTTGAAGTTTTATCAATCTGGGTTAAAACTGCCAATATTCCGACACAATCGAGCAAGATTGACTTTTTGTCTAACATAGTAATTTCTGGTGATAATTTTTCGCCGACGTTAACTTTAAATTTGCAAGCGCAACAAATTGATTCTTTAAATACTTGGGCAAACTACTCACCGCCTACAACGATCATTCAAAAAGGTCTCGCGCTTAAAGCACAAGCAAATGTCCCAGTGGAAATTATCTACTTAATTGGGCGTGAATGCTGGCTAGATACTGTAAATCCATCACTTATCTATGATCCCAATTAACCATGATAAACTTAATTCCCATTGGAAAACCAGGAGAGTCTGGCTTACCTGGACCACTAGGCCCGCAAGGAATACCAGGACTTCCGGGGATTGATGGTAAGAATATTGAATTACAGACTACATCTACTCATATTCAATGGAGATTAATCGGTGATTCAATATGGACTAACTTAATCTCTCTCTCTAGTATTACTGGTCCGCAGGGTATTCAAGGTATTCAGGGGATTCAAGGCCCACAAGGTCTGCAAGGTTTACCTGGATTACCCCCTTCTGAGTCTTGGCACTTTCCTATTTTCGCACTAACAGAAAACGATCCAAGATTAGAAGGAGCATCGTTCCCAAAAACACTGACGATAACGGGAGCTTTAGGTAGGCAGACCACTGTATCCAAATTAGCAGGATTAATTAATACTCTATCTTCAGGAACTGCAATTATTACTATTCAGTATGGAATTACTAGCTTTACTAACATTACAGGGCTTTCCACTTTAGCCTGCACCACGTCGGAACTTGCTGATCAAATAGCTTCAGCTAATAATGTTATTCCTTTAGGTAATAGAATTAGGATTCTTTTTACCTCAATTACGGGTACACTAAATTTATTTTTTCGCTTAGATATTTCGGAGGCTTTATGACTGCTAATACTTTAGACTCAATTAGAAAATTTATTTCTGGGGAAGATACTCCCATAGTAAAAGAGCTTTATCTTTTGGCTTTACAGAGTGTTTGTCAAGAATTTATTCAAGCAATTAATACTTCTGCTTATTTCTTGGCAGAAATCCAGCCTAATCTTAATTCTCCTGATTCCATTTTCTTGGCTGCAGCCAAGGCTAAACTGGCTGATTTATTACGGTTTGACCAAGTGATTCCCTATCGAATTACTGAACTGGCGATGAGAGAAGCCGTGATAGGAAGCAATCCTAAAATTAATTTACAGCTATCTCCCGAAGGTAAATTAATCCCTCCCGGTGAAAATGATATCCACAATGCTGTGGCTTCTCAATTAGCCGACGATTCTTTAATCAAAGAGTTACTTCTAAAAGGAATTATCAAACTTTCTTTAGCAATAGGATAATGACTAAAATTTTTATTATCAATCCTGTGGGTCGTGCTTTTTTCCCTCGTGATATTGGTCCATCCTTAGCTTTTTGGTTTACCGTCAAAGATAGCAGTAGCATCATTTTAAACGGATCGAACGCACAGGAATGGCGCGATAAAAGTGGCTATGACCGACATATTTCCGCTCCTGCCGCAACTAACAGACCGTTGTGGGTTCCATCAGCAATTGATGGTTTGCCATTGTTAAGATTTGATGGCGTTGATGATATCTTAAGGAATGCGACTACCGGAACAGCAGGGTTGGCTAATGTCACGATTTTGGCAGTTTTTCGGTTTGTTAGTGGGGGGAGAGACGACTTAGCGATTGCTTTTGGTGGAGATGGCACGGGAGGAATAAGAAGCCTTTATAGAGCAAACAACGCGACAACTTTAGGAATGTATGGATGGTTCCGCGACATTTTAACATCAAATTATTCTGCTGATATTGGGGGAGATTTTCATCTTTTTGAGATGTGGAATACAGCCTTGTCGGGGGGAAGCCATGTATTTTTGGGTAGAGATGGGAGAAATAATAGTTATACCCCTAGTGGTGGGGGGATGCTAAGCCCAACAGGTAACGGGTTTTCTGTTGGCTCGTGGATTAACGATATAAATAATTACGCCAGTAATATAGAAGTTAGGGAAATTTTGGGTTTTTCCACTGCTTTGTCAATGAAGAATTTACAAAAAGCGGAGGGATATTTAATGCACGAGTGGAATATGCAAGGTCTTTTGGCAGCCGATCACCCGTTTAGAAATCGTCGTCCTTTAGTCACAGACTAATGAATTAAAATGATTATTATTTTGTTATCTCTTGTCTTTCCTTTATTATCTTTCTTTTATTATGTCAAGAATTTCAAAAAACAATAAAATTGCCTTAATTCTTATTTTGGCCGGACTAATTACTGGAATCGTATTGAGTGTAATTCTGTCAGAGGAAAAGTTAGCTATGGCTTTAGTCTCGCCCAATGCTGTAGTTGGGGGAGGATTAGCTGCATGGTCGGTAAGCCAAAATAAAGATGAAGATGAAGATAAATAAACTACAAATTAACCGGAAAAATCTTAACGCACTCGTTTGAAAGCCTAAGATTCAATTATTAAATTTATCCACAAGGAAAATAATGCCTTCACAAATAATCACTAACGGAAAAACTCCTAACACTTTTGTTTCTCAATGGCAGAATGACTTAGGACACTTGATTTTAGGAAGCAAAATCACTTTAGACTTTAACCCAGTTATTAAAGCCAGCGGGTTAATTGACGATTTTGTGATCGTCCATTATCAAGCCAAGCCTATATTTTTACGGCGTTTTGGCGTAGTCGCTACTGGCAAATATTTTTCGGTTTCGAGTATCGAGGCCAAAACACCCTATCGCAGTGTTTTAGTCCACGAGACCAACTTGCTCTTTCCCCCTAATGGAGTCCTGATCCACGCCAATAGTCGGGTCGTCGTGGATCAGGGTGTAGCGACGATCATTCCCGCTTGACTTTATGCCCATTGCCATTACTCTCATACCATTTAGGCTTTTTCCCGATGAACCTTAAACTTTCGCCAGAATAAGTGGACCCGTCGGCTAACTGGTAAAGAGTCCATGTCTCTCCCGTAGCGGTGACAGTTCCCTCCCTAATGCCTATCACTTCGCTCTTTCGTAGCTCATCAAAAAGTATCTCTTTGTATTCAACCTGATCGCCAATCTCTAGCCGATCGCTTTTTGGTGGTTCTTTTTGCTGTGGAGAGGGAAAATTATCAGAAATATTTTTTTCTAAATTTCCCGAATTCAGAGGATCAGGTGGATCGCCCAAGCCTGAAACCCGCTCACCATGACCGTTTTGAGGGTGATCCACTAGGGTGATCGTGGGGTGATCGGTTAATTCTTTTATGGGAACGATCACCTGTTCATCTGTACTGCTTAAAGATTTTACCCAGACTCGCTGACGCGCTTTCCCAACGATTTTGCGTTCCCATCCGTTCTTAGTCAGACACCGAGCAACCCGGCCTTGTACCCGCTTGTCTTGCATCGAAATATCAATATTTAAGGCTTCTGATAGGATCGCCCGAATTGTTACCTGAGTTTTTTCTCCCGCAGCAAGCCATTCTAGTATAACCTCTTCCCATGTGTCTGTCTCTAGAAAATGCTCGTTATTCTCTTTGGCTAGTTGCTCCTCTTCATCGGTTAAGTACCATTTTTCACCCGCCGCATAAGCTGCTACCGCCCCTGACCAGATAGCATTGCGCTCTTGAATCAAAAGATCAGTGTCAATCCTCTCGACCTCCACGGGAATAACCCAATATCTCCGGTTCCCCGTCGGGTCCGACAGAAACTCACCCTCGTTAGTGGTTCCCACAAGAATCTGATGCCGTGGATGATTAGCCGTTTTTCGCCCGTAGGGTTCCCGGAAACAATCGGATGTACAAGTGATAAAAGCTTTAATTTCTCCTGATTTCTTCTTATTCAAAACCGACTCAATTTCCGACCATTCAATGATCCAGTTTCGATGCAACTTTAAAAGCTCATCCTTAGTATCCCCAGTCTTGAAATCGTCGTTAAACCATTCGCGACCGGCCAAGTATTTAAAAAAGCTGCTTTTTCTAACACCGGTCTTACCTTGTAGAACTAAAGCGGTATCAACTTGACAGCCCGGCTCGAAAATCCTAGCCACAGCAGCGATCAAGGTTTTTTTCAGAAAAATATTGTATAGAGGATTCTTTGTACCGAGGTATCTTTCGGCCAAATTATCTAAAGATATCGGAGGAACCTTGTTGGCTACAGCCTCCAAATAAGAACGGACGGGATGCCACGAATTTTCCTTAGCCACCAACATAAACACATCCAAGGCCAAGGCTTTAGAGGCTTTAATACCGTGATGAATTCCTAGCTCTAAATAAGCATTGTCAAGATCGTACTCTTCTCGATCCAACTCAACTTCTCTGGTCATTTCATTAAAACGCAATCTTGATCCAAAAGTCGAACTAACGTACTGATATAATTTTCTAACGTCTAACCTGAGCAACGGCTCTGAATTGTCTGTATCCTCAAGATCAAAACCTCTTGACAGCTTTCTTTCCTCAAGATCGATCGCGGACTTAATGGGCTTATCCCAAATTGGACGATCTACGATCGATCCGATTAATCCATCAAGACTATTCGATCCTTGTTTGAGCCAATCTGCTACATCAAACCCCTTTGAATCAGGAAGATCAATCCACTCCCAATTAGAAAAATCGGGAAAACACCACGAAAAGGGAATACTTGCCTGCTGGAGCGACTTCGCTACTTTTTCCCCGTGCTTTTTCCCCGGTACATCTCGATCGGGACAAATGATCACCTTTTTGGCCCCGATCAAATTTTCCGTATTGAAGCCCGACCACTTCCCCGCCCCCCTTAAATTAGTAGTGGCAATATGCCCACTTTTAAGGAAAAGTCGATTAAGGGCATCAGAACAAGCTTCCCCCTCGACAATCCAAATAGTGTCACCTCGCTCAATAGCTTTTCTTACTGCCGAGTACCCATACACTGGCACGGTTTCTCGATCGATCGGGCCAGTTCCCCTAGCCAACTCCCCCGATTCCGAGTAATGCCACTGAGAAAAGGATTTTTTACCTTGGCCATCATCGGTTCGTTTGACTAAAATTAATCTTTTACCGGATATATCGTAATAAGTCCAGGATCTTGATGCTTTCGGACAAACCTGCTTAGTAAATCTTTCCTGAATCATTCGATATTTCCTCGTTCCGTCCTTGTCGAAATATTCAGTCGATTCCCAGCCGGCAGCTGGTTCGGACTCTCGCTTGCACACCCCATACAGCACCCCACTCTCGGAAGTGTACTCGTAACACCATTTATTCTCGTTTTTCTTGCCACAGTGAGGGCATGGAGATGGATAAGTTAGCGATTTTGTGTTAAAATGATTCATAATTAATAAATGAAATATAGATTAATTTCGGACAGCAAAACCGTTTTTGCTGTCCTTTTTTTGATTAACTGGCCGGATTACAGGAAAACTTTGTCCTTAACAGCCATTCAACATAGGGATAATTCATCTGATCAATCAAGAAAGCAAAGTGTAACAAGCCGGCATTACTGAGAAAGGAGTACCCACTACCAGATTCCGTTCTACGCCCACCATTAAAAAAAGCAAGTACATCGCGTCCAAAAGTACACTCACAATAAATCTCGTGACGGGAGAAACAAATCTCAACCTTCCCATAAAACCACCCATGATCAAACAAAAAACGCATAACTAACCTCCCATTAACCAAGTTCTACCAAATTTCGCTACATACGCTCGATGATCTGCATTGAGCCGATCAAAAGCATCACTAGCACGACGGCGTTTTTCGCGAAGCTCAAGGATAATATGGCTTTCTGTCCGCGGCGATTCCTTTTCAGCAAACAAAAAGCTGTTATCTTTATTGCTTGTCTTCCGTGTTTTACTGCCCTTATTGTTCATAATTGATAATTTTCAGGATCATAATTAATCTCCTCATCAATCTCCAAATCGTCGAATCTATCACCGTACAAGCAATCATCATGATTGCAATTGGCTATGGTCAAAGGAACATAGGCATTAAGCTCCTCAATCCAAAGAAATCGCCGGTCACAAGTCAGACACTTTTCTAGTGCCTTCATTCTTCTAACTCTCCTATATTCCAAGGTTGAGTCAGATCGACCGAACTTAAATCGGATTGACGCTGAACTAATAACCGATCGTTAATCAAGATTCTGCCCACAGCTTCCTGAATACTGTCAGCCGTGACCCGATAGTAATCTCTATAACCTCGCTCGCCTTGTCCGTAAACGGCCCCCGATATTTTGCTCTGGATATCCATATCAAAAGGACTCCGGGGCTCGACCTCGATCAAATAGAAATAGCTCATTTCACCTCAGAAGGAAAAGCGAAAGGATAACCCTGATGGGAGGGGGAAGGGATAAAAGTGGCGACTGGGAGAAATCGCCACTAAAAAGATGGAAAACCCAAATAAATCCAATGGTCGTTACGCCATATTCATACCTCCGACTGCTTCACAAGTGGTAATCATCATTCAAGATGGAGATAGATCACACTTTGCCTAGAAGATGCGATCGCTTTTGAGAGAGACAAGCCAGTTAGGGAACTAAAGCGACTTGTCCTCTTTTTGATATGTCTAACGTGATGTCAGACAGACATCATTATTGTACAATGGAACCTGTAGCAAAAGTCAAGCTGGTTGAAGGTGAAAACGCTTTGAAACAAATTCGGCAAGCACTAGGAATGAGTCAGCGAAAGTTTGCTGAAGCATTGGGTACTTACCAAAAAACTGTTGTCAGATGGGAAAATGGGGAAACTAAGGCCATGTTGTCACTGGCACAGATAAAAGCTTTACAGAAGGCAATGAGACAAATTGGGTTAGATATTGAAGACCTACCCGACGATCTCTAATTGTTAAATTTTGTTACTCTACCCAGGAACCAGCCTTATCGGTGCGAAGTTTCAAGCCAAACGCACCTCATAATTTAACCCAACAACCTCGTAACCCCTCTCCTGTAGAGGGCTTTTTTTTAGTACAAACAAACGGGTGATCGTAATAATTAAACGATCACCCAGAGGATCACCCAGAGGATCACCTAAACGATCACCCTTAAAACCCTTACTCTTACTTGTTTTTTTTTTTTGATCATTAAGATGATCATCCTGATCCTCCGTTTGTGTCCAAAAACTTTTTTTAAATCACACGCAAAAAAAAAACGATCGCTAAACAGCGATCGATCAACACCCAAGACCCAACACCTGACCTATCTTTTTTTCACTGGTGAGGTTGACTGGTAAAACAACCGCCGCAGTGCCTCGACTTCATTTTTTAAATCTTGATATGACGACTCTAGAGCGGTCAGTCGCAAATCATGATCGTTGCTGACCCCTTCCCCACCACTGGAACCGTCAAGGGCTTCGATTAAAATCCTTTTTGCTGTCAAGCCTAAAGATTCTCTATCTTTAGAGAGAGTCTTTAATTTCTCTAGGTATTCGCTAGAGAGAGAGAACTGTAAATTGTTTGGAGACGTTGGCATTTTGAATACCTATGATATACCTATAATCATTATACCTATAAACTACCTATGGTCAATACCTTGCCCTCTAAAACTACCTGTGTTAGTATAGGTATAGGTATATAACCTATAAAGTACCTGTAAAAAGGATAAAGCCTATGACTACCAATAAATACAGAATCCAAGCTTATATAGATAAACCCTTGTCTGAGTACCTAGAGTCTTTTGCTAAGTCGGAGGGTTTATCGGTGAGTCAGTCCGTGGAAAAAATACTGATTTCCTTTTTTGATCAATCAACTTTCAAAGAAAAGCTCGATCGCCAAACTCTCCAAAAGGCGATCGAGCTTCTTTCTTCTCTCGTTGGTGAGTCACTGGTGAGTCACCAAGTAAGTGAGTCACTGGTGAGTCACCAAGTAAGTGAGTCACTGGTGAGTCACCAAGTAAGTGACACACCACACCGCGAAAGTAAGTCATTAGAAGATCACCCCGACACTGTTCTCCAATATCTCTATGGGGTCGTTTTGGTTGAGGATAAAAAGATCAAGGGTTTCTGGGATGGTAGAAAGTACCATGATGACCCCAACAGGTTGAAAATTTACAAGGCTCCCCCTCAAACCAGAGTGATGAGCAAAGCGGAAATTGAAGCTTCCTATCGTGGTCAAGCCAGATGGAACGATCTTTTTAAATTACTGGAATTATTGGGGTATCCCCACGGCTTCTCGAAGTGGAAAACCGTGACCTTAGAAAAAAAGTGGGTAAACTCAAACCTAGACAGTTAAATCAAAAAGACGGTTTAAGCCGTCTTTTATTCGTTTTTTAGTCGATAAAATCATTCTATCGTGTATAATGTTAAAAGCTTTTTTAGTCGCTTTCTAATTACTGTCCATGGAAGAAACAAAATGCTATTTTTTGACTGTTGAAGTTAACAGCGAATTTGACAAGCTTTTTCAGGAATGGTTAGAAAATTTGCATTTTTCAAATTTTGACGGTAAAAAAATAATTGAAGGTTTTGTCAGTTGTGATTCTTCTGATGATTACGATGAAGAAGATTTCTGGTACAACAAGATTAAATATTAGGAGGTAAAGGCCGATCCGCCCTACTTAGAATTAAACTCATAGCCCGTTCGTGGGTTTTCCGATCAATCCAGAGCCGATAGACTTCCGTGTGAACCCCAATCGAGTGACCCATTTGAGAAGCGGCAAGGGAAACATCTAGGCCAAACTCGATCGACCTTCTAGCCCAGCAGTGCCGGAGGTTGTAAGGCGAAAAAGGTACGCCTAGCCGCTTGTAAGCTTGGGTCACGCGGCTGCCATAGTCGCTATTTTTTTTTCCATTGACCTCTGGCTTGAGAATATTTCCCAACTCCCACCGATCAGCCCATTCGGGGAAAAGCGGCCACATATAGCGCTCGCTGGTTTTGCCCCGATTCACATACGCAATTGGCCAGTCATCCAGATCAGTGAAAAATATTTCATGATTTCTCAGCCCGAAAGTCGCCTGCATTCCGTAAGCCCACTGCCACGATGGGCTATCAAAAGAATCTCGAACGGCAGCAATAGTGTGATCGTCAGGGAGTGATCGCGGTGAGACTGCCTTGATAGAATAGCTGCCCACCAATTCCCGAAAGCGGTGATCGATTTTTGCCAAATCGCTAAGTAAGGCGTAAGCGAGAGCGTATCGCCGCCGGCTTCTCGTGTTTGGTCTAGTCTCAGAGAATAAAGCCTGTTCTAGTAGTTCTTTTGATAGTTGCTGGTCTTGTGGCAATTTTGCTAAAGGTTGATAATAATCAATTTTCCAAGTCTGCTCGCTGGTAGGATTCCTTTGGTGAGTGGAAAAATAATTATTTTCTAGGCGATCAATCCAATACCCGACCAAGCATACTGGGGGGGTTTCCTCTGCTAAAAAATGCGACCAATCAAATTTGTTTTGAGCAAGTAATCCCCCGATAATTTTCGCTTCTGATTCAGCGAAATCTAACCCATCACTGTTAGCGTAAACTCCCAAGCTTATTCTCTGCTGAGAGTAAGCAGATTTACCTGGTTTAGGGGGGAAAGTTCCCCGGAGATAAAGCCTTTTTCCCCTAATCTCCAAAGCGACCCCGATCCTTGCCACGTTTAATCGTCGGTTGATTTCCTCAAGTCGTCTTTTAATCAGATCCATATGTAAATAAAGCTAACTGTCCGATGTTTATATTGCCTTTTCTGCCTGAATGCTTCCTTAAGTGACAAGCGGAACATAAGGCTATCAAATTATCGGGGTGATTATTCCCGGGATTGTAATCTTGGTGGTGTACCGTCAAAGTTTTTCTCGCTTTAAGAGAACGGTCGGCTATCGGGGTAGGTGTGCAATCAAGTCCACATTCTTGGCACTGCCAGTGTGCTTGAGTTTTGATAGCTAAAGCGATTGATGTCCAATTTTTAGGATATCGGCTTCTATCCATTGGCATAAATAATGACCTCTGATTTTCATAGGCTAAAACTGGACTAACCTTGCCAATTCCTTAAAAGCTTTAAGTTTAGGCGCGCTTTTGGACATCTCCACATTTAGGGGTGTACCTCAAAACCTTGTCCGTATTTAGTGTTTTTCTGATGCCAAGACGCGGATTTGAACCGCGGACACGAGGATTTTCAGTCCTCTGCTCTACCAACTGAGCTATCTCGGCGTTTTTCAGTCCTTTCTCAATATAGCACCCTCTCTAAATAATTGCAAGGTTTTTTTCTAAAAAGTTTTCTGCTCGACTAGATTGGCAAGGTGAGGGTAAAAGTGGTGACAGCGTTGGCGCTGGTGACATCAATGGTGGCATTCAGGGGTTTAATCAGTTTGCAGACCAAAGCTAAACCTAAACCGGTACCACTGTAGCGCCAGGGATCGTGGTTAGGAATGCGATAAAAAGGGGCAAATATTCTTGATAATTCCTCTGGGGCGATTTCTACACCCCCATTGCTCACACTAATTAATATTTGCTCGCCCGCACGCCTGACATTTACCCTAATTATTCCTCGTTCTGGGGTATATTTAGAAGCATTGGTCAGTAATTCCGCTATGATGCGCTCGATAGCGCACAGACTGGTGTTAATCTCCGGTATATCCCCATCTATATCTAAAATTAACTGCTGTTGTCGCTCGCGGGTGAGATGACGAAAAGGTTCCACTAATAAGGGTAGCCACGAAAGTAAGTCGATTGCTTCGATCGCCGGGGGTTCGGTTTCGGCATCCAGATAGGTTAAAGTCAAGAGATCATTAACTAACTTACTCTGACGTTGAGATTCAATGTTAAGAATTTGCAACAGTTGACCGATCGAATCCTGTGGATCAATCTCGATCCCTTGATATTCTAGGAGACTTTCCAGGGTTTCCACCGCTAGACGAATGCTGGTAATCGGGGTTCGCAGTTCATGGGAAAGGGTTTTCAGGAATTCGCTTTTTAATCTTTCCAGTTTTTCTAATTCCCGCACTTGTGCTTGGGAAGATTCGTAAAGTCGCGCCTGTCGAATAGCGATCGCACATTCGGCGGCAATATGTTGAATCAAATTAGTTTCTAAGGAGTTAAAAATCTGATTAGCTGGTCGAATTAGCCAAAGATTGCCCAAAAAACCCTGATCGTCAAAGATAGGACAAGCACAACGGTTAACACGACCAATTTGCGGATTGCCAAGGGGAAGACGATCGACAAATTGTAAAATTTGTTTTTGCAGCAGCGGTTGATAGATTTCGGGAAAATCGCTAATTTGACGGGTAATTCCCTGACAGATAAGCTTTTGAGTGGTATATTCATGGACAATAGTGGCTTTGCTGCGACTGGGATCGTAAAGCTCAATTTGGGCGCGTTCTACGGGTAAAACCTGGACTAATTCCCTAGTGGTGGTTTGCAGAATATGATTTTCATCGAGACTATCGCGAATTTTTTCGGTAATCCGTCCGATTAATGCTTCATACTTCAAACTCATCTGCAATTCGGCGGTTCTTTGCTGAACCTCCGATTCTAGGGCAGTATTCAAGCATTTTACCCGTTGGTGCAGTTCTGCTTGTTGAATGGCAATTCCCACTTGAATGGCTAATTGTTTGAGCAGATCGATTTCTTGGGATTGCCAAGAGCGAGTTTTTTGGCAATTTTGGGCAATTAGTAACCCCCAGAGTTGGTTATCGCAGATAATTGGCACCACCAAGTTAGCCTGTACTTGCAAAGAGGTTAGTAGGCTGCGATAACAGGGATCAAGTCCCGAATTATGGACATTTTCAATAACTTGAATTCTCCCGCGACGATAATTTTCCAGACGTTCTGGGGATAAATTAAAACAGGGATCCTGTATCCTGTTTCCTAAGACAGAATTAATCCTCGGGGTATGGGATTCCACCACAATCATGCCACTATGATCGGGGAATAAACGATAAATTAACACTCGATCGCAGTTGAGAAATTGTCGCACTTCTTTAACGGTTCTTTGCAGAATGCGATCAAGATCCAATGATTGCCGGATTCTTTCCTGCATTACCCCCAGCAGTTGTTCTCGTTCTGCTTGCAATCTTAAAGCTTCTTCGGCCTGTTTGCGTTCGGTGATATTGGTGCTGGTTCCCACTAAACGATAGATGCGCGCATTGTTATCCCGTAGGGGTGTTAAAGTTGTTAGCCACCAGTAGGGTATATTTTGAAAAGGTAAATACTGTTCGTAGGAAATAGTTGTTCCGTAACGTACACAATCACTATAGTGTTGCCGCACACTACGCGCATCATCGGGGGGAAGGATTTGTTCGGGAGTTTTGCCTTTAATATCTGATGAGCGCAGTCCTGTCCAGCGTTCATGAACGGGGTTTGCTCCCACATAGCGAAAATCTCTATTTTCCAGCACGTCCACTACAAAAATCGACGCTTGCACGGAATTAAATATACTACGCAGAAACTGCTCGGAATCCTCCTCTTGTAGCTGTCCATCTAACTCGGTCTCGATTGCTGATGGCTGCTTTTCCATAAGAGCCTCCCATTGTGCTAATTGGTGGATTTGGATCGATAATCACAAAATCGTTGGCTACTCCTAGAGCGATTTAACAATTTCTTAAGATTCTCGCACGAATTTTCCTATCCGCTGCCGATTCTGATATATTTCTTTGCAAAAACGAGAAAGCAACCCCAATATACTGAGATCGCTTATCAGTTATGAGTGATCAGGTTTAAGTTTTAAGTTAAGTAGCTAGACACAATTAATTACACATATTGTATGAGTGCCTATCCTCACCAAGAAGTTAATTTTGTCCTATTACTTATCAGAGTTCAATTACAGCGTTTCTCATCAAGATGACGCATGACCTAATTTGGTATCGACGACCGGCTCTCCAAAAGGAGAACTTCCTACCTCACCATTTAAGATAACTGCTGTAATTAGTTAACTATATATGTTATTTTCAGTAATCACTGTTCACTGATTACTGATTACTGATCACTGAATTTAGGCTTCTTGGTTGACAAAAGGTAATAAAGCCATTAAACGGGCGCGTTTCACCGCTTCAGTTAAATCTCGCTGTTGTTTAGAAGTCAAACCGGTGATACGTCTAGGCAGAATTTTGCCGCGTTCGGTGATGAATTTGCGGAGGAGTTCGGTGTCTTTGTAGTCAATCGGTTGACTGGGGGAGATGGGAGAGAGACGTTTACGATAGTAGCTCATAGATTTGTAAAGATTACTTGACTTTTTAACTAAAGTGTGCTTACTTAATTTCCTTGTGGACGGTGTGCTTATTGCAGTGGGGACAGTATTTCTTGATTTCCAGTCTGCCGGTGGTATTGCGACGGTTTTTGCTGGTGGTGTAGCGAGAAACGCCGGGGGTACGCTTATCGGGATTACTGCGGCATTCCGTGCATTCTACAGTGATGATCAGGCGAACGCCTTTTTTACTAGCCATAACAACAGGGGATCGGGTAAATTTACACGCAATCGATCATTATGACATATCTAGGGCTTTTTAGGCAAGAGCGGCCAGGGCAACGCAGGGAATTGTCGGCTAAAAAGTTTGGCTTGGGATGAAATCCAGCACAAAAAAGCTAGAATAATCACAGCAGTTGGCGAGGATGAGGAAAAATGACGGTAAGATTGGGTAAACCGATTTTAGTGACGGGGATAGGCATTACCATCGCTTTCACCCTGGGGGAAACTCTCAATAGCAGACTGAGCGAAATCGGTTCCTGGGGTATTTTAGGTGCGTTTGTCCTTGGTGCCGGTATCTGGTTTTGGCAAAAACCCAACTCGAAAATCGATTTTTCCCTTTCCACTCCCCTGAGTCTAGAAAAGGTTAAACAAGCGATTAGCAAGGCCGAGAAGATAATTAATTATCTGGCCAAAGAAGACCCCAATCAAGACTTAACCCCACTTAAAACCACTTTAACCCAATTAAACCAAGAATTTAGTCGCCAAGACCTGAAAATTGCCATTACCGGCGCTAGAAAAACCGGTAAAACTGCCTTAAAAAAACTACTAGAAAGCGGCAACTTTGGAGAATCTATCGCTTTTCTGGAAACGGAACCCCTTCTGACTCTCGACTCTACCGCTAACCGGAAAAAGTCCCTAGCAGCCGACTTAGTTTTGTATCTTATCAATGGGGATTTAACCGATTCCGAATGGCAAATCCTCCAGCAATTCGATCGAATGCACCAGCGTGTTATCCTGTTACTCAATAAACAGGATCGTTTACCCGTCGAAACCAGAGAAGAAATTCTCCTTTCCCTAAAACAAAGACTGAAAGAAACTATTCCCTCTCATCATATTTTAGCCATAGCCGCTGCCCCTGAACCCCTAAAAGTTCGTCAACATCAAAGCAGTGGAGAAATCAAGGAATGGACGGAAACCCAAACGGTAGTTATCGATCCTTTAGATAATCATCTCCAACAAATTATCGAGCGAGAAAGGTCCGAATTAGTTCTGGGAACTATCTGGAGACAAGCGCTAGAATTAGAAAAGGAAACCAAACAATTACTTAATCAATCCCGACGCAAAAAGGCTTTACCTGTTATCGAACAATACCAATGGATAGCCGCTACTGCCACTTTTGCTAATCCTCTTGCGGCCCTAGATTTAGTTTTAGCGGCAGCCACTAACGCTCAAATGTTAGTGGATTTAGGGGCAATTTATCAACAAAAAATGTCCCTTGAACAAGCAAAAACAGCCATGACTACCCTGGGGAAAATGATGATACAATTGGGCATGGTAGAAGTGACCACCCAGGCATTAGGAACGATTCTCAAGGGAAATGCGATTACTTATATTGCCGGTGGTACAGTGCAGGGAATTGGAGCAGCCTATCTAACTCGTTTAGCTGGTTTAAGTTTAATTGAATATTTCCAAGAACAGGAAATTAACGAGCAGCTGAATAATGATTGGAATTGGACGAGTTTGCAGAATAAAGTTAAACAGGTCTGGGAACAAAATCAACGCCTAGCATTTTTACAGGATTTTGTCAAGCAAACGAGCGCTCGTTGGTCGGCATTTTCTGGTTAAAAAATCTAGTTAAGAACTGGAAAAAGGTAAATGCTGACGCAGCACATCCCAGGGTGAACAATTCCAATAATCGATATGAGAAATAATCAGATTATTGTCATCGAGAGTTAATTGGCTGCGTCCAGAAATAGCGATGCGGGGCCGCCAAGGTAAAGGGGTTGTCCAGTGCAATGTCCAACGGGTATTAATAATATTTCCCTGCTGTTCAATTGCGTGGACATCCATCTTGATAGCTTGGAACCATTGACTCATAAAACCAATCATTTCCCGATAGCGTTTAATCCCCCGAAATTGATTGAGAGGGTCTTGAAAATAAACGTTATCAGCATAAATGTCATAGGTTTGATCGAGGGGAAATCTTTGATAATCTTGCTGCAAAATAGCGATAATATCCATAAAGTACCAAATTATTCCCGATAGCTATTGCCTTTTTTCACTGTTGAGAGGTCACTGTTAACTATTAACATATTACTCCCGTCAAACTAAAGGGACGGACTTCAGTAATTTTAACCTTAACAAATGTGCCTCGCAATTCCTCAATATTTCCCGTAAAGAAAGTTAAGCGATTACCTCTAGTTCTTCCCATAACTTGACCAGCATCTTTAGGGTTAACGTCTTCCACTAAAATTTCCTCAATTCTGCCTAAATATCTTTGGGAACGTTCAGCAGCTTTTGTGGCCACTAAATGATTTAATCTTTGTAAGCGATCGCTTTTTACCTGCTCACTTAATTGATTATCCCAAATAGCGGCCGGAGTACCGGGACGGGGAGAATAGGCAGCCGTATTTAATTGATCAAAACCAATCTCATCGACTAATTTTAAAGTATTCTCGAACTGTGCCTCTGTTTCTCCGGGGAATCCGACAATCGCATCGGCACTGATGGCAGCATCCGGCATTAAATCGCGAATATTAGCAATAATCTGTCGGTATTTTTCCTGAGTATAGCCCCGTTTCATGGCCTTGAGGATATCATTATCCCCCGATTGAAAAGGGATATGAAAATGTTCACAAACTTTAGGTAATTCCTGACAAGCTTTAATCAAACGTTCGGTAAAATAGCGGGGGTGACTGGTGGCAAAACGGAGACGTTCAATGCCGGCCACATCGTGAACGTAGTAGAGTAAATCGGTGAAATTGTGCAGATTTCGGCCGCTTGCCGTCACTCCGGGTAAATCCCGTCCGTAGGCATCAATATTTTGACCTAAAAGGGTGATTTCTTGATAACCCTGTTGTCCTAATTGGTCCATTTCTGCTCGAATTGCCGCAGGAGTGCGAGATTGTTCCACCCCGCGCACCCCCGGAACCACACAATAGGTACAGCGTTCATTACAACCATAGATAACGTTCACCCAAGCGGTAATATTACTATCCCGGCGCGGTTTGGTGATATCTTCCATGATGTGGATGGGTTCGGTGGCCACCACCTGGGAACCGTCAAAAACTTGTTGTAATAAGTCTCCCAAGCGGTTTGCGTGTTGGGGACCGATAATTAAATCCACTTCGGGAACCCGTCTTAATAATTGTTCCCCTTCCTGTTGAGCCACGCAGCCAGCGACAATTAAAGTAAGATCGGGTTGAGTTTGTTTGCGTTTAGCCTGTCTACCGAGATAGGAATACACCTTCTGTTCGGCATTATCGCGAATTGTACAGGTATTGTAGAGGATTAAATCGGCTTCGTTGGCATCCTCAGACCATTGAAACCCCAAATCTTCTAAAATACCCGCCATGCGTTCGGAGTCAGCTTTATTCATCTGACAACCAAAGGTGGTGATATGGTAACGACGTGGGGACTTATTCATGATGCTGGCTACAGAAACAAGAGTGCAGGTTTCTATTTTAGGCTATTTATCCTCTGACTTGAAACAGGAGACAGGAGACAGGAGACAGGAGACAGGAGACAGGAGACAGGAGACAGGAGACAGGAGACAGGAGACAGGAGACAGGAGACAGGAGACAGGAGACAGGAGACAGGAGACAGGAGATTATTTTTATTTATTGTCCCCACACCCCACGTCCCCACGTCCCCACGTCCCCACGTCCCCACGTCCCCACGTCCCCACGTCCCCACGTCCCCACGTCCCCACGTCCCCACTTCCCAGAAAAAGCATACTCAGCCATACAAGCAAAGAAAAACGAAACTTTTGCTTTGAGGATATCTCCTGACTGGTAGGATAAAAATAAACCATACTAGGCAGTTTAGCCTCGATGCCGCCGAGGCCACACCTTTAATCATCAAAGGAAAAGTATTTATATGTCTAAAAATCAAGTGTTCGACTTCTTCGCCTTAGCCGCTAAAAACGAAGAATTGGGTCAAAAAATGCGCTCAACCCAAGATCCTCAGCAATTACTAGAGATAGCTCGCTCGCAAGGCTTCGATTTCTCCCGTCCTGAATTAGAAGCGGCGCTCAAATCCTTGCACGAGAGTCCCGACTTTTTCCAAAAGTTAGCTCATGCAGTGTTAGAAGTTTTCAGTCCTAACCACGATAATTATCCCTCGATCGGTGTCCAACCCTACGAAGGCGAGATCGATCGCTAGAATCAGTTATCGGTTTTTGAACCGTCGGTCGTCAGGAGTCAGGAGATTATTTTTATTTATTCTCCCCTCTCCGCGCCTGACAGGTGTAGGTATTGTAAAGTTTCCTCCCAAGTTCCTTCTATAGTTTTTTGTTCCATAGCATGGTGTTTTGAGTTACGTTTTAATCTTGGTGTAGCCAGGAAAGTAGGCAAAAAACTAAACCCAATCAACTGATGGAATAAGTATCCAAAAATGCTAATGCGGTGATGATTTTAATGTTTCTAAATGGGTTCAGGACTAACAAGTCTTCATCCCCGGTAATAAGAGATTCAGCCAAAAAAGTAGCAGATTATGACACAGGCAATCCTTACTCAAATCTTGAATCAGCTTGAGACTCTTGAGCTAAAAGAACTTCAGCAGCTTAATCAGAAGATTCAACAGTATCTTATGGATAAAGAAGAAGCTGACAAACAAGCGGTATTTCATCAATCTCTTCTTGATGCCGGATTAGTGAAGCAGATTAAGCGTCCTTCATCTCAACCGATAACTGAGCGACGATTGATTGAAATCGAGGGCAAACCTATTTCAGAAACGATTATTGAGGAACGCCGTTAAATGGCACTTTATTTCTTAGATAGTAGTGCCTTGGTCAAGCGTTATATCAGCGAAACTGGTTCAGTGTGGGTATTGGGATTATTTGCTGCTGCTTTCAATAATGAAATATTTATTGCCGCAATCGCCAAGGTAGAAATTGTGGCTGCTATTACGCGACGATCCCGCACTGGAAGTATTAGCGTTACGGATGCAACAGCAATAGTTCATCAGTTGAGAAAGGATTCGCTTAAAGATTATCAAGTCATCGAAATTACCGAAAGTATAATTAATTCAGGAATGGTATTAGCGGAAACTTATGGTTTAAGAGGTTATGACGCAATCCAGTTAGCAGCAGGTCGTGCTGTTAATATACTTTGTCTAGCCAGTGGTTTACCCCCTATAACTTTTGTTTCGGCAGATAATGAGTTGAATGTCGCTGTGATCAGTGAGGGATTGCTGATGGAAAATCCTAATAATCATCCATCTTAAATAAGCGATAAGCTGTGAAATCAGAAATTTTTATAGTTTAGGAAGAGAGCAAAAAATAATCGCCTTCAAGGGAGTAAATGAAGGAGGTTATGATATTATTCCAATAGGAAGGGATAGATAGGGTTATAGCCATGAGTATTGATATCTCCGATGAAATTCTCAGTGCCACACGCATGACTGAAGCTGAGATGAGGCAGGAAATTGCGGTCATGCTCTTTCAAAAAGAGAAGCTCACCCTTGCTCAAGCGAGTCGATTTGCCCGAATGAATCGTATTGCTTTTCAACACCTACTGGCAAGTCGTCAAATTCCAGTACACTACGATGTCGAAGATTTTGAACAGGATATTAAGAACTTGCGGGAGATGGGTAGATTGTGATTATTGTCAGTGATACATCGCCTATCAACAATCTTGCAGCTATTAATCAACTTTATCTACTACAACAACTTTACGAAATAGTTTTTATTCCCGAAGCAGTTTATCGAGAATTAACTGAGCCTGATTTTCCGGTAGCAGGTTCAATAGAAGTCCAAACCTTAGATTGGATTCAAACTCGAACCGTAACTAACCGCACAGTCATTGAATTTCTTGCTGATGAACTTGATAGGGGAGAAGCTGAGGCTATTGCTTTGGCACTTGAGTTAAGAGCAGATCAAGTTTTGATTGATGAGCGTCGTGGTCGTAGAATTGCTACTAGACTTAATCTTCGATACACAGGAATTCTGGGCATTTTGGTTGAGGCTAAAAATCGAGGGTTAATCTCTGAGGTGAAACCCTTGCTAGACGCTTTGATCAATCAAGCAGGATTTTGGGTTGCTGCACCTTTATACAGCAGTGTTTTACAGATTGTTGATGAAGGAAAAAATAATCCCCTTCAAGGGAGTAAATGAAGGGGCATTTATGGTATTTTTAGAAGCAATTTAGCCTACTTTTGTGGTTTCTTTTTCGGTGGATTTAGATGATTTTATTTGGCGCTTGAGAGTTGAGGCTGCTCCTAGTGTGCCGAGGGCGAGGAGGCTGAGGGTTGAAGATGGCTCTGGGATTAGTACTCCATCATGTTCAGCCTGGATACCTAAAGTTATACTAGAAGGAGTTTGAGATGAATAGTTTAACCATGCTGAATCGCCACCAATGGGAATCCATCCAGTAGGAGAGTTTGGATCAAAAGTAAAATCTGATGTTGCAAAGTAAATTCCTTGAACACCTGAAATTTGACCGTTAATAATGTTAATTCCCAGTTCATCAAGCGTCTGTCCAATTGACCAATTACCATTCAGGAAACCGTTAGGATTGCTCGACAAATATAAATCCAGATTGACCTCTGTATAAATCGTTGTATCAGGAGCATTAAAAGGGGCTATATCCGGTATCCTCCATGAAATATTAGGTAAGTCTAAAAGAGGTTGAAACTCCCAAGTACTTTGTTGTTTAATATTTCCTCCATAGACTTTTGATTTGCCGTTAGAATCTGTAATTACTTGCTGCCAATCCGTAATTGTTCTATCGTTAGGTTGCCGGAAAGTAACAGGTTTGGGTTGACCTGTTGGATTGATTATGAAATCTGCCAAATAATCCCTATGACAATCAACTGGCTGACCAGGCGTATATCTTCCCTCTGTCCAGCAAAAGAATATACTACCACCAGGGGGAACAGTATCCTTAATATCAGCAAAACTAGACTGAGGAAAAGCTACTAAGGTAGTTAATGCAGTTGAAGTTGTAGCTAGTACAACAAATAAAGGCCTTAATGACATAAAGTAATCTCTAAATAAAGAATAGTAGGTAATCGCCCCCCTCGCAGCTAGGTCAAGCAACAGCGCAACCCAACCCCAAAGGCAGACAACAAAACCATACACATTCCCCCCCCACAACTGTATTCTAAGCTACAGTTTAATAAATCTTTATATTCCTTTCTTAATCCCGATAAAGAAACCGCAGAACCAAGTCGGTTGTGAACAGCCCACCGCTTTTACCATTTTTGGTTAGTATCTGGATGTGGTATTATTCGAGGTGTGTTCGGATTATCTGATACGATCAAGGTCTATGACAACTTACTATGAAATCCTCCGCCAAATAGAGAATCTTCCCCTTACGGATAGGTTGCGACTTTTAGAGGATTTAAAAACTATCATCAAGCCGACCCTAGCGCCAAAAGATGACGATGAGATCATTCCAGCCGAAGAACTTGCTGAAAGCCAAGCAGCATGGCAAGATTATTTATCTGGTCGAGATACTGGAATCACTTCAACAGAATTAAAATACAAACTATTTGGAGATAAACTTGGCTGATTATATTCTACTTAGACAAGCAGAACGCTACTTAGAAAGAATGCCAAAAAATGACCAAATTCGTATTCTTGAAGCTTTGGATACTTTGATTTCGGATTCTACAAAATTAGATATTAAACCCCTTTACGGAAGAGATGAACTAAGATTGCGAGTGGGTAAGTATCGAGTGTTGTTTTTTGAAGATAGAGATAACAATCTATACGTCATTACAACTATTAAACCTCGCGGCGATGTCTATAAATAATACCAGAACTCTTTTCTAGACTGCTGTTTCTCCTTTCGCCATAAAACAGTGATTCACAGAGGAAGGAGTTTCAGGTGTTTTCCCCTGTTTTACTCCTGCTCGGGCGACCTATCCGCTTCCGGGAGGGATTGTGGTGCGGTATGTCGGATTTGCTGCTTAATTATTGGGAATTAATCAAATCTTGCGGATGAACGATGGTAATATTGGGAATAGGGATAAAGTCATCAGGATTAAAGGTTAATAAATGGGTAATGTTAGAAGCTTTCATGACAGCAAGAAGCCTAATATCATGGGTGCGTTTTCCTTTAATGTTGTAGATGGTGACTAATTGAAACCAAAGGGGAAAAATATCCGGGGTTTCTGCAATTAATGTAAAGTTATCTAATAAATCATTGACATAATTTGTAGCTTGTGCTGGAGTCGAACCTAAACCATTAACATCAAGGGGTCGGGTTGCAACTACCCAAAATTCAATTAAAACTTGAGGAATAATAACACATTCATTAGCTGTTTCAACGATTTGAGTAATTACATTATTAGCAAGAGAATAAGTTGCTGAAGACGTATCAGCCGCCCGAAGCAAAATGTTAGTATCCAGTAAATATTGAGTCATTAGTCTTCATACATAGTGTCACGGTGTAAAGCTTCATCAGGTAAATTCGCACTTGTTTTAGGAAGTTTAGCGATTACTTTCTGCCATTTTTGAGCTTTTTCCTGGGGAGTGAGACTATAATCTGGGGAAGGGAGGGAAATTTTTGAGGTGAGAGATTCGGTGAAGGATAACACTTCTTGTTGTTTTTCTAAGGGAAGTTTTCTTAGGTTTTTAATGATAACTTGTTCAATGTTCATTTGACTTAGACTAATAGGCAACCATATCAATCATATCTCATGCCGCAATTTCTCTATATTTAATAAATCTTTACATTCCTCTCCCTAACTAGGGATGCACCTGGGACAATTGAGATATTTCCTCTTTGCGAACTATAATCCCAAAATTAGTAGTGAAAAAATTCAACCAAGCGATCAGCCACTAACATTGCCATTTGTTCGTCGAGATGGCTAACTTGGGCGACGATTCTGGTTTTGTCAATCGCTCTAATTTGGTCTAAGGCAATACTGCCTTGCACATTTTTTTGATCAATCGGGATTCTGGTTGGGTATTTTTTAACCGTACTGGTGATTGGAGCAATAACTTAGGTAGATTTTTGGTTTCTGTAGTTAACCCCAAGGGCGATTGAACACAACAATACACATTATCACATCCGCAACAGTATCAAAAGCTACAATTTAACAAGATCGCTCTACTTTCAAGCAGAAAATGTACCTAGTGGTGAGTCAATTTTTTCTTAGAAGCGACCTGCAGTAAGGATTTTGTCAATTTTTTAGTATTTCTGTCTGGGGGAAGTGCAGATATAGTATAAAAAAATTATAAAAAAGGCGAAATCAGGGAAAATAAGGCTTTTATCTGCCAATAAATCTGGCAGAGACAAGCAAGCCGCCAAGGGAGAAGTTAAAGCGAAAATCGGCTCATAGCAAAGGTTTCGGCGGTAAATCTCCTGAGAATTGCTGAGGCTGATGAGCGAAATCAAGGAATGATTAACTTTCGTTAACCTGAAGATGAGAAATAATCATAATGTTTTATATTGTCAAAGGTGTCATAGTTTCCTATGCTTTTTTTAGGTTGATAATTTTGCCTGACTCGTCAAATTTTTACCAACCGGCCCTAGAAAATAAAAATAGTGGATGAAAACGGTCACGATCGAGATAAAATTCAGGATGGTCTTACCCACCTTGCCACGATCCCGACTGCCACCAAAGCTAGAGCAGGAAAAGTAACAAGGAAAGAATTTGACTGAAACAAAGTTGATAACGCTAACGAAATTAATAGTTTAGTTTGGCTTGACAAGCGAGGAACAAAAAAATGCCAATTGCAGTAGGAATGATTGAAACTCTAGGATTTCCCGCCGTTGTGGAAGCGGCCGATGCCATGGTCAAGGCCGCCAGGGTGACTCTAGTGGGTTACGAAAAAATCGGTAGTGGTCGCGTCACTGTCATTGTCCGGGGAGACGTTTCAGAAGTGCAAGCTTCTGTGGCCGCTGGAGTGGAAAACGCCAACCGGGTTAACGGAGGACAAGTGCTATCTACCCATATCATCGCTCGTCCCCACGAAAACCTCGAATACGTGCTGCCCATTCGCTACACCGAAGAAGTAGAGCAATTCCGCAGCTATTAAACACCGTTGATCGGGGTCAGCATCTATAGAGTCGAAGAAAGCCAACCATTAGGAGACAAAAATATTATGTCAATTGCAGTGGGCATGGTGGAAACCTTGGGTTTCCCGGCCGTCGTCGAGGCGGCTGATGCCATGGTGAAAGCCGCCCGCGTAACCCTAGTAGGTTACGAAAAAATTGGTAGTGGTCGCGTCACCGTCATCGTCCGGGGGGACGTTTCGGAAGTACAGGCTTCCGTATCGGCGGGGACAGAAGCGGCATCTAATCGTGTTAAAGGTGGTCAAGTCCTCTCGACCCACATCATCGCCCGTCCCCACGAAAACCTCGAATACGTTCTTCCCATCCGTTATACAGAAGCCGTGGAACAGTTTCGTGAAAGTGTTAACCCGCAACCTTTAAGACGAATCTAGAGCGCAACTAACTTTTAGTGTAAACAAATTCCATGCAAATTGCCAAAGTTTGCGGCACCGTCGTTAGCTCCCTGAAACCGCGCAGTATGACGGGAGTGAAACTTCTGCTTTTGCAATTCATCGACGCGCAAGGGCAACTTTTGCCTAAATACGAAGTAGCGGGTGATATTGTCGGAGCAGGGATTAATGAATGGGTGCTAGTGTCCCGGGGAGGAGCCGCCCGTATCGAAGACGGACAGAACAATCGCCCCCTTGACGCGATGGTGGTGGGGATTATTGACACGATAACCGTAGAAAATCGCACCCTCTACAGCAAGAGAGACGAATTTCGCCAATCTGGTTAAACATCGATAGGACCCAAACACAGTTAATTAACAACCAGCCAGCCAAATTCAGTATGGAGGAAGACTAACTATGGTCGTCCGCACAACGGCGGCTAGTCCGAAAAAGCGGACCAAATCCCCAGAGGAAACGCACATAGACGAGAGTGCCAAAGTGCACACCTTCTCTAACCTCAGTGGCGCTATCGAGATCGGGGCGCGAGTGGTGATTGCTCCGGGGACTTCCATCCGCGCCGATGAAGGAACCCCCTTTCACATTGGCGACGACAGCAAAATTCAGGACGGAGCAATCATCCACGGTTTAGAAAAAAGCCGTGTGGTGGGAGATGACGGCCGAGAATATTCGGTGTGGATCGGCCGGGGCAGCTGCATCACCCACATGGCACTCATTCACGGGCCTGCCTATGTGGGCGATCGCTGTTTTATCGGTTTTCGCTCCACCGTCTTTAACGCCCGCATCGGGGCTGATTGCATCGTCATGATGCACGCCCTCGTTCAAGACGTGGAAATCCCCGCCGGGAAATTCGTGCCATCCGGTTCCGTGATCACCAGCCAACAACAGGCTGATCGCTTACCCGATGTCACAGAGATCGATCGAGCCTTCACCCGTCACATTGTCGATATCGACCTCGCCCCCAGCGTCCCGGTCAAAGCCCAAGGACCAGCGACTCCGCCACCGGCAGCCGCTATAAACATCGCTAATGAGACGCTATATAGAAATTCGGTGACACCTATGAGTTTAAATACAAACATTCGAGCGCAGGTTCGCTCCCTCCTCTCCCAAGGCTACAAGATCGGCATCGAATACGCTGACAAACGCCGCTTTAAAACCAGTTCTTGGTTAAGTGCCGGCTTTATCGACGGCGGCCGCGAAGAACAGGTATCCCAATCCCTAGAAGCCTCCCTGAGAGACCTGCAAGGCGAATACGTCCGCCTGATCGGAGTCGATCCCGCCGCTAAACGGCGCATACTGGAAATGATTATCCAACGCCCCGAAGACACCCCGGGAGAACCGGCCCGCACCACCACCGCCGTCCACGGCGGTCATGGCAACGGTAACGGCAATTCAGACCTGTCCGTACAAGTGCGTTCCCTGCTCGCCCAAGGGCTGAAAATCGCCACTGAACACGCGGATAAACGCCGTTTTAAAACCAGTTCTTGGTTAACTGGACCGGCGATCGAAACCAAGAGCGAAGCGGGCATCATTCGCGATATTGAAGCGATCGTGACTGAAAATAGCGATGAGTACGTCCGCCTGATCGGGATCGACCCGCAAGCGAAAAAACGCGTCGTCGAAATGATTATTCACCGCCCCGGCAGCGCCCCCGCTAGTAACGGCAGCGGCAAAGCCAGCAGCTACAGCACCCCCGCCAGTAACGGAGCCAGTTATAGCAGCAGTGGTAGCTTAAGTGGGGAAACGATCGCTCAAATTCGTTCCCTGCTCGCCCAAGGCTACAAAATCGGCACCGAACACGCGGATAAACGCCGGTTTAAAACCAGTTCTTGGCAGAGTTGCGCCCCGATCGAAAGTAATCGCGAATCCGATGTAATTACTGCTTTGGAAGATTGTTTACGGGAACATAGCGGCGAATATGTCCGCTTACTCGGTATCGATGCTAAAGCCAAAAAACGGGTTTTAGAAACGGTAATCCAGCGCCCCGATGGTTCGGTGGCTAGTAATGGCAACGGTAAAACCGCCACCGTTGCTGAACCGAGTTTCAAAAGCTATGCTGCCGGTTCCTCCGGCGGCGGTACTGCCACTTTAACCAGTACCTTAACGGCGGAAACGATCGCTCAAATACGTTCTTTATTGAACCAAGGTCACAAAATTGGCAGTGAACACGCGGATAAACGTCGTTTTAAAACCAGTTCTTGGCAAAGCTGCACCCCGATCGATAGCAGTCGCGAATCCGATGTGGTGGCCGCTTTAGAAACCTGTCTGCGCGACCATCAAGGGGAATACGTCCGTCTGATCGGGATTGACTCCCAAGCGAAACGCCGTGTTCTCGAATCGATTATTCAACGCCCTTAATTTCAGGACTCGGCGATCGGTGAAGGGAGATAGGTGTTAGGTGTTGGCGGATCGGGAAAAATCCCCGAAACTCTAACCCCTACCCCCTAACCCCTGATCACTGATCACTGATAACTGATCACTGTCAATTATGTCCTTACCCCCCGTTCAACCTATTAGCCGCTCGGAATTCTATGTCAATGGTGATGTAACCATTGATGAGAGTGCGATCGTGGCTCCGGGGGTGATTCTCCGAGCAGCCCCCAATAGCCAAATAATTATCGGTGCGGGTGCTTGCCTGGGTATGGGAACGATTTTAACCGCCTATCAGGGTGTTATTGCTATCGGTGCGGGAGCAATTTTAGGTACAGGAGTTCTAATAGTCGGTCAGGGTGAAATCGGTGAGAATGCCTGTATTGGGTCAACCACAACGATTTTTAATGCTTCTGTGGCAGCGATGTCGATCGTGCCGTCCGGTTCCCTGATCGGAGATACTTCCCGTCAAATTACCATCGAGGTGTCAGCGACCCCATCGGAACCGGAAAGACCCCCTCTACCGGAACCGCAACCCGTAGTCAGTCAAGTGTCCCCAGTGCCGTCAGTGGAGGAAGCGGTGGCCGAAACCGTGGTCAGTCCTTGGGATAGCGAGGAAATGGTCGCCGAGGCCAGTCCTCCAGAAACCAGAGAACAAGCATCTACTACTAACCGACCGAATCAAGCATCTGTGGTGGGAAAGGTCTATATCAATCAGTTATTGGTCACGCTATTTCCAGAACGTCATCGTTTTAATGGCAACAATAACCATAATTCTTGAAGGGGAAAATAATCGTTCACAAGCCAAAAATCTCAACAATAATTACTGAGTAATTAGACCTAATTTATCTAGAGTTCACTGCTGTCTAACTGTCCTCTAGGTACTGGGTATAATTGCTTATAAATCCAGTTAATATTTAGCGATTGCCGACAATTTTTTGAGGTTGTAATTATTGATAATCTTCCTCAATTAAAGAGTAGTTTTAATCGCTCAAAGCCTGATGAGCAGAAGTTTCTGCGTGTCAATCAGGTAAATTTTTGTTGATTTTTTTGTGTTTTTGTAGAGATTATCAAAGTTAGATGACGACAGATTAAAGAAACTAATCCCCCCGAGAAAAAAAAACAATCAAAATTTTAGAGATAGGGAAAAAAAATGATCAGAATAGGATAAAGTTCGTGTTAAGATGATCAGTTGAAAAAAACATTAGTGAAAATTGCTCCCTAACTTCGCTCTTGGCAGCAGGGGAAAGGAGCTTAAGAAAAATCTATGTCGGTTGACGGCGAGATTTTACAGGTGCGACTAATCATGCAGTTTATGGAGGAATAATCCCAATGGTGCAAGCCAAATCCAAAGGTTTCCAGGCCGGCGTAAAAGACTACCGCCTGACCTACTACACCCCCGACTACACCCCCAAAGATACCGATCTACTAGCTTGCTTCCGGGTGACACCCCAACCCGGAGTTCCTCCTGAAGAAGCAGGTGCGGCAGTAGCGGCGGAATCTTCCACAGGTACCTGGACCACCGTTTGGACCGATAACTTAACCGACCTCGATCGCTATAAAGGTCGTTGTTATGATATCGAACCCGTACCCAACGAAGATAACCAATTCTTCTGTTTCGTTGCCTATCCTTTAGATCTATTTGAAGAAGGTTCCGTCACCAACATCCTCACCTCGATCGTTGGTAACGTTTTCGGTTTCAAAGCTCTACGCGGTCTCCGTTTAGAAGATATCCGTTTCCCCGTCGCTTTAATCAAAACCTTCCAAGGTCCTCCCCACGGTATCACCGTTGAACGGGACAAATTAAACAAATACGGTCGCCCCCTACTCGGTTGCACCATCAAACCCAAACTCGGCCTTTCCGCTAAAAACTACGGTCGTGCCGTTTATGAATGTCTCCGCGGTGGTTTAGACTTCACCAAAGACGACGAAAATATTAACTCTCAACCCTTCATGCGTTGGCGCGATCGTTTCCTCTTCGTCCAGGAGGCGATCGTTAAATCCCAAGCAGAAACCAACGAAGTTAAAGGACATTACTTAAACGTAACCGCTCCTACCTGCGAGCAGATGATGCAACGGGCTGAATTCGCTGCCGAAATCAAAACCCCGATCATCATGCACGACTACCTCACCGGTGGTTTCACCGCTAACACCACCCTGGCGAAATTCTGCCGCGACAAAGGGTTACTGCTCCACATTCACCGGGCAATGCACGCGGTTATCGACCGTCAGAAAAATCATGGTATCCACTTCCGCGTTTTAGCTAAGTGCTTACGTCTCTCTGGTGGTGATCACCTCCACTCTGGAACCGTTGTTGGTAAACTCGAAGGTGAACGCGGAATCACGATGGGTTTTGTTGACCTGATGCGTGAAGACTATGTAGAAGAAGATCGCGCTCGTGGTATTTTCTTCACCCAAGACTACGCTTCCTTACCCGGGGTAATGCCCGTTGCTTCTGGTGGTATCCACGTTTGGCATATGCCCGCGCTGGTGGAAATCTTCGGTGACGATTCCTGCTTACAGTTCGGTGGTGGAACCCTCGGCCACCCCTGGGGTAACGCACCGGGTGCAACCGCTAACCGTGTGGCTCTGGAAGCTTGTATCCAAGCTCGTAACGAAGGTCGCTCCTTGGCCCGCGAAGGTAACGACGTGATCCGGGAAGCTTGCCGTTGGAGTCCTGAACTGGCTGCCGCTTGCGAACTCTGGAAAGAAATCAAATTCGAGTTCGAGGCTATGGATACCCTTTAATACAGCCATTCAGAAGGTTGTTAGCAGTTATCGGTGGAAAATAATGCCGGGGACTTGCCCAAAATCGGCAAGCAGTGGTTAGAATTTCAACACTGATAACTGCCTAGCCAATAACTGAAAACTGTATAAAATGTATCCGAAAAAAGTTGTTCAAGATACCGCGAAAGTCTTACAAAGTTACCTAACTTACCAAGCGGTTCGCACGATTATCGATCAATTGTCAGAAACTAATCCGACTTTAGCTATTTGGCTGAGTCACTATACTTCTAGCCATTCCATTCAGGATGGCGAGGCCTATATTGCGGGGTTAATGACTGAGAATAAAGAGTTAGTTTTGCGGATCATGACGGTAAGAGAACATTTAGCCGAACAGGTTTTAGAGTTCTTGCCAGAGATGGTAAAAACGGGAATTATTAATGACAATACCGAACATCGTCGGCAACTTTTGGAACGTCTCACCCGTACTGCTATAAGTCAACCAGAGACATCGGAATTAAATCTCGATGTTGATGATCTACCCAACCCATAAGGAATCAAGAAACCCATGAAAACTTTACCTAAAGAGAAGCGTTACGAAACCCTCTCCTACTTACCCCCCCTCACCGATCAACAAATTGCTAAACAAATTCAATACATGATCGATCAGGGTTATATTCCTGCTGTGGAATTTGAAAAAGATCCCAAACCCGCGGATTATCATTGGACGATGTGGAAACTGCCTTTATTCTCTGTTTCTAGTCCCCAAGAAGTTCTTAATGAAGTTCGCGAGTGCCGCACTGAATATTCTGATTGCTACATCCGCGTTATCGCTTTTGATAACATCAAACAATGTCAAACCATGAGCTTTATTGTTCATAAACCCAATGCTGGCCGCTACTAATTTGGCTGTCATCTAATTATTAACTATTGAGGGGGGTTCTTAGACCTCCCTTTTTTTTATTTGTCCGGTACAGAAATCGTTTTTTGGATAAGCGGAGGAGCTAGAAACCCAGCGAGGCGATCGATGGTTAGGGATGCGGTTCACTGTCATTTTCTCGGTCAGTCAACCCGTCTTCAATTAATTGGGTTACATATTGTTGGCTGAAAAAGTCAGAATATAAAAGTTACTATGTAAAGGGTAAATTTATCCCAAAAAGTAATTAGTGGCATTTTCGACAAAAAGATATAGTTAAACCTGTCTAGGCAAAAGAAAAGATTAACAAATAAAAAAAAATGAGACTTGTTTAAGTTTGAGGTGTATCACAGTCTCACGGCATAATATTAATTTACAGTTTACCTCAGCTGCTTTAGAAGGTCTAGAGTTAGTACAATAATATTATTAAGATTGAATAAATTTTAAACAGGCGACTTTAATATAACTTGTGGAGAGAACCTTTAGATAATCGGAGACACATTTGGCTTGTTGGGCGAGTCTCTGAGTGTAAACTTGAGCCATGACATGAGATGATGATAGCTGAAAAACAACTTAAAAGGCTATTTCAAGCCTTCAAAGAGCGTGACGATGTTGCTTTTTACAGAGCGGCGGAATCTCTTATTGCCGATGAATTAGCCGCTAATCATCATGCTCTTGCTCAAGAGCTACAGCAAGTTTTAGGAAAGCAACCGTTGAAACAGATTCCACAGAATGGATTAAGATTACTCCCTAAAGATCGTCGCAGTGGCGAGGATTTAGTTATACTTGAAGAAAGCTCTATAGATTCAACTCAAATTGTCTTTAATCAAGAAACTAAAGCTAAAATAGAGAGAGTCTTAGATGAGCATCGTCAACGACAAAAATTAGCTAAGTATGGATACTTACCAAAGACTAAACTTCTTTTCTGGGGGCCTCCGGGGTGTGGTAAAACGTTTACCGCAAAATATTTGGCGTATGAACTTGGGCTTCCAGTAGGTTTATTAAGATTAAGTGCTGTTATTTCTAGTTTTTTAGGAGATACTGCTTCTCATCTCCAGCGTGTTTTTAATTTAGCTAACACAACTCCAATGGTACTGCTTTTAGATGAAGTTGACGCAGTGGGCAAGAATCGAGATGATCCTAATGATGTAGGGGAACTCAAACGAGTTGTCAATAGTTTACTGCAAGCTACGGAATGCGATAAATACACGGCAATTTTAATATTTGAGGATGAAATTAAACCCTTAAAAATTAAGGAAAAATTTGAACCCAATATAATAAAGTTTTTTGATATTCCTGTTCCTGAGTGTTTAGCAGAAACATCACAAACAGGAGTAAAACGATTAACCGTTACCGTGGTTTATGCTCCTGAAGTTCAACGATCGGGACTAGAAAATTATTTGGGAACAACGCTAAAATGGCGAATGTTTAGAGGAGACGTGGCTCAAGAAGAAGTTATCAAGTCCATGTCAGCAGAGGAAGAAAGTAATGATGAGGAGACTGTAGAAAATCCCAAAGAATTAAAATTTGAACCTAGTATCACTCTACGTTCTAGAGGAACAGTTCAACATGGAATCTGCGAATGGAAAAAACACAAATCTGAATATAGCCAACAGTGCTACACATTAGCTATTGCTGCATACGAAAAATGGGGTCGTCAAAATCCTAATCCTGTACCTTATGCAGTAGTTGTACGTCTTGAAGATACTACACAAACAGCAGATGTTTATGTGAAAGTTCAGGATATCATGGCAAAACTTGAAGTTCAAGCTAGAAGTAATATTTAAAAACGCTATATCTAAGACTTCATAGCTAATAAAGTCAATAAAAAGCGGGTATTATCATAAGTGATCTATTTATTTAGGATTGCTATAGCTGGACTTCCCCGTTGACAAAAGACCATAACCCGTGCCGTATCTGAATGTGCCGTTACTGGGTACAAATCAAGGAAACCCCTAATAAATCTAACGCCTTTTGTTGCCGAGGAGAATTACGATTAGGGAATTTTCCCCTAAACTTTCCCCACTTGTTTATAGCGTTTCCCAATCTCATGAGGTACACCAAAATCTCAACTCCTGACGACCGGCTCCTCAAAACCTAAGACTCTGTACCTCACAACTATGGAAATTGCTATATTAAAAAATATTATAATAAACATGGGTACATACAGAAAAGTTAATGGGTGTATCCATTGATGGATAAGGGTTTTTGGTTATTATAGTATATATGTATGAAGTATCGTCGCAATAATAGCGGTGCTTTGCTATAGCTAACGCTACTGAGAGGAACTATTTCTTTTCAAGGCAATTGCTAATTGTCTCAGTCGTTCACTAACTTCTAAATTAAATTCTTGAGATTTCAAATTAGCGGGTAATTCTGCTACAAGCTGAGGATTCTCTTTATACCATTCGTTTTGAGCGACACCTGCCCATGTTCCTTCTTTTTCTCGAAAAATATCCACTAATCCTCTTAATTCTTGAATACAGTAGGACTCAAATCCTGCGGCTTCAAAAATACCATTGCGTAGATATTCTTCAAAAGCGTTAATATCATTAGTTACTTCAAAGGTAACAACCTCTCTGGGTGGGGTTAATTGGTCGGCTAAATCGATAACTGTATCTACCGTCATTCCGATAAAGTTTTTGGCAATTTCTGTTACACCTAACACCTGTTGACGAAGACTAGGATTAAAGAGTAAATCAGAACCATATTTAACGTATTTTTTTAAGACCCTAAAAGCCGGTTCATCTCCTTGATAATAGTTATCAATCAGTTCCACATCAGCCCCCAATAATTTGACAATTTGGCTGCGGGTATCACTGTTAACAGGACCGCGAATTAATGCTTCAGCAACGGGACGAGCAAATCTTAAAAATAACACTGATAAACTATTTTCTAAGCGAGTTAAAAACTCCTGTTCTGAATAACCAATAAGTCGTTCTTTTACTTGAGAACTTCCCCATAATAAAGAGGACATATAATCGACTAATTTTAAGGCTTCATCTTTTAATTCTGCCGCTAATTGTCGAGCAAGCGCAGCCAAAAATGTTCTAACATCCCCATACAAGTCATCCCGCCAAGCATAATTAGCTCTTACCTTGTCGAAGTCTGGAAAAGAATTTGCGTCAAAAATAATTTCTTTTTTTCTTAAAGTTTCTTGTCTTAATTTTGCCATTTCACTGGCTAAAAGTTGGCCATAGCGGTCTTTGAATTTTTCGATACTACTGGAAGATTCGTTATTAACTTTTTCTAAGGGTTTGTTAATGACAGATGTTTCATAAAAATTTTGTAAATCAGCTTTTATCTGTTCCCATTTTCTATGCCACCATTCTGAAAAATCAATTCTTCTTCTTTCTTCTTCAAAGCGTTGTGCTTCCTCAGGATTTTCGGGAAATCTTTGACTGACAAGATGATGAATGTCCTCTGAGGTGCTGACAATTTTATCAATGGAAGCTTCACAGCGTTTCTTGAGAATTGCCACTCGCTCAGTATTAATATAATTAAAGATTTTTTCTTTAATTTCAGGGATTCCTGTAGCTTGAGTTTTTAACATTTCATCATCTATAATTCCAGTTAAAGTTTTTAATTTATCTTGAATATTGCTGGCTTGTCCGATTTCTAATTGAGTATGTTCTTCCGCTAGATTATTTAAGATTAAATAAGCTCCTGCTGAACCAGAAACAATGCGATTAACAGGTAAATTAGCGCGTTTTAACCAATCCTGAGAGGCTTCTGTAATATGAGTTTTAAGGGCTTCTGGGCTACCGAGAGAGTCAATATGACTTAAAAAGACAAATAATTTATCAGCAATGGTGACATTCTTATCACCTTGTTCGGTAAATTTAATAATTTCTAATTCGGCTTCTCTAATACTGCGAAAACGCTGAATTACGATGACTGCATCACAGTCGGATAACATTTGTTGGGCTTCATCAACGTGCTTGGCTAACCCAGAATCTGAACCCGGAACATCATAAAAGACGATTCCTTCTGCTTGAGCGAGTTTATTAGTATAAAGTCGGGCTTCTAGGACTGCATGGGCGTATTTTTCATCGGCAACGTATTTTTTTAGTTGTTCTCGGATGTCTTCGAGTCGAGTAAAAGGAATAACTAAATTACCTTCCTTTCTGACTTGTTGTAGGGTGATTTCGTTTTCTCTAATGGTTTTTAAGTCTTCTTTTGCGCCAACGGTTTCTAATTCTTTGAGGAGATGAATAAATTGTTCTTGGGTGCGGGTTTGCACTTCTAATCTTTGTTCAGATTCGCTTTTAACGGAATAAATTTGCGTGGTGGTAAAGGTACATCTTCCTCCTTTGGCAGGAAGTAAATCACATTCTAACCAGGCGTTAATAAAGGTACTTTTTCCTGCCTTTTCTAAGCCAACAACAGCGATACGAAATTCTCTTTTTCTCAGTCTTTCGAGTTGACGGTTAGCAGGTATTGCCTCTTGCATGAGGATTTCTGTTAATTGAGAGGGAACTTCAGCTTGGGGAAGTTTGGCTAAGTCAACAGCAAAATGTTGGATATTTAAGACATCACTGAGACGGGTTTCATAGTAGGATGAGGCAGATTTCCAATCCATTAAATTAACTCCTTAAATACGGTTGAATGATTTGAGAACAGACGCATCTCTCAAGCGACCTAGCTGTATAATTTTACCCTCTGTATCCTTAGGTATATCCCTTTTAATAACATATTTAGTTTCTGCACCAATAATATCTTGTCCATTGGGTATGTCAATCCTAATATAAAATTTAAGTTGGCTGTCTTGTAAAATTTCTTGATTAATAACATCTATCATTTGTTGTTCAGCTTCCTCTGTTCTAATACATAAAAACTCTGGGGCAGATTCAATTAGTTCAATGATTTTCTCTCTATTTATCCGCTTTCCTACAGTTAAGCCATAAACTGCTGATGCAGGAACAGCTAGACAAATCGCTGTAGGAATGGGTTGGCTAGGAAGTACAGGATGAATTGTGTTTTGTTTGCGGGAATCCCCTAACAATTTTTGAGTAAAATATGTTCCGATTAAGATAACAGCAGCGAGTACAATTAATTCCATTTTGTCCTTATCATTATCTACTGATTTACGAAGTGGTCTGGAGACATTTTTAACGAGTTCTCCCCCCATTTTAAGGATAGAGAATTCTTTAACAGGTTTTTGTTTATTGATAGAAATTGTATATATAATATCATCAGATAAATCTAAATCTTCATCTAAAGAAGCCTTTTTTTTAATATCATATTCTTGACAAAGTTCCTGGGCTTGGCTTTTATTATCTAAAATCAAATAAATGACAGAGCTTAAAGTACCTACTTCCTGACTTTTAATGTGAGGAAAAACTTGTTCAAAAATTTGCTGATATCTGGTTTCAAAGTATTCAACTACCACTGGAATCAGCCTCCTTTTCAAAATTTCCTAGTCGAGAAAATTCCTCTTCTAATCTTTTCGCTCTTTGTTGCATAGGTTGCCACACATTTTGCTGTTTTTCATAATCAAAAGTAATCTCCTGTCTAGCTTTTTCTAGTCTATCTCGATACTGATCAAGAATATCATTTTGAGTTTTATCTACACTTTTTTTTAAATCGTCAATTTGTGCTAATAGCCATTCTATTACTTGTTTTAACATCTCAGGTTCAACTTCTTTTAACTGTTTTTTCCAGTCGGCTAAAATTTGTCCTATACTTGGAATTTTTGCATTTTCACTGGATCGTTTTTCCTTTTTGGGAACTATCCATAACCAATGTTTCCAAGTTCTGCATTTTTCGGTATATTGTTCTTCTTTAATTTCAAAGTCCGAATCAAGCCTAACAAAATCAAATTTTAGATCATTTGTAACTTTGTTTAACTCGGATTCTGGAAATCTAATCACAATATCAGGAGCGCGTTCATTAGAACCTTTTTCTAAATAAGCAAGATGACAGATGAATAATTCATTTACTGCTTCATACATTCGCTGAATCTCTTGGGTAGAAATTTTATCCAACACTTGCGCTATAATCAGACTAAGATGAATAGACAGTTCGTTAAGTTCATAATTTTTTTGCTTAAGATTCTCTTTTTCTTCCTGAGTTTTTGTAACTACATTTTGTCCATTTTTGGCGAAATAATGACTATAGCCCAGTTGGATTAATCTTCTCAGATTACGCTCTAGCAAGTTAACATTAGCAATGCTGGCTTTTCTAAAATTAGGATGGTCTAGCGTAACTATGCCATTTTCTAAAGATTCTGCAACTGCTTCTAAAATCTGGTCAACTCCTCTCCCCAGAGCATTTCTCCAATCATAGAGAGGGACTAATTTTTCTTCAATTTCATTATAAGGTTCAGTAAATTGAAGATCGGTAATAGCTTCTGTTAATATAGAAAGGGGATCATCTTCTGTTTGTTGGTTTAAATACTCCTCACAGTTTTGTTTAATTTTTTCAAAAGGCTTTCGTAAATTAGCATCACTCACTTGAAGAAATTGATCTAAGGAAGATTTAATCCATGAGATTTTTTCGATTTCCTGTTGATAATTTTCTTCCGAACTGTTAAGAATTGCCGTGGTAGTTTGTACTGCCCATTGTGCAATACTATTTCCCGCCGCTACATTAAATTTTTCTAGAGCTTGGGGAATAACTAATTTAGGAAAATGTTCTGCTATGTGCTTGCTTAGTTTGTCTTCAAATTCTTCTGCATAGGATTGTTTGAATAACTCTTTAGCAATTTGTTCTTGTTGAGAGATAGTCCATTGTTTAGGATCAAGACTTAAGTTTCCTCGCTTCATCATTTCCTTAATTAAAACTTGAAAGTTATCTATGGCTTGCTCATAGGGTTTTAAGACTTTCTCAAGTCTAGTTTGATCATGCTCTGACCAATTTTCTTCTCTCTTAGGTAATTCCTCTAGCAGTTCCTGAAGCAATTTTTTATTATCCTGAATTTGTAAAGCTAATAAGGCTGGCCATGTACTCAGTTTTACAATTCTCAAATTTTCAATATCTTTTGTATATTCTCTTAAATTCTCGATCAGTTTTTCCTTAATGTTTTCAGTCGTTTCTTCAATAAACTCACCTTCACTTTCTTGCCAATCATCATCTGATCTGAATATATCAATTCGATTTAAAATAAATAGCATTCGTGCAGGAGAGCCTCCTAAATCTTTAACTTGATTAACAACTTCTGATAACAAATTATCAACTTTGTAAGGATCTGTTTCTGCGCTGTTATATGTTACTAAACATAAAGCTTCACGACATTGTTTTATAATCCCAAGATTTCCCTCATCTCCTACATAAGAGAACCCAGGTAAATCTAATAACTTAACTCTAACCCCTTTAGGCAATTCTAAGAAACTTTCATCTTTAACCAGTCTAAAAGGATAATAAATAATAGATCGAGGATAAGCTAAATCAGGTTGTTTTTTTCTGGCTTTAATATAAGCCTTCATTAACTGTTTTAAGCGACTATAAATATCTTCATCGCTAATCTTTTCCCATTTCCCGCATTCCCACAATGCTCCAGGTGTTTCTTCAATAATTAAAGTCTTTTCTTCGCTATACTCAATGGTAACTGTTCCTGCACTCATTTCTCGCTGTGCCATCGGTACAATATCAGCACCACACAGGAGATTAACTAAGGTACTCTTACCACTGCTCGTCGTGCCAGTCGTCGCTAAAATCAGGGTAGGATGGCGCAATTCATTGATTAACACTTCTAAAGCTTTCTCTAGGTTACTAGAAAGTTCGTGTATTTCACCATGATAGGATTCAGGCAAATGCTGAATAATCTCCGTTTTGAAGTCACCCCAATAACCCGCTAGAAGGTTAGCTTTATTTTCCACTGCTTGGAAAACTTCGTAAGATTTTTGACCCATAATACTCTATCGCTGACAGAATAAGCCGATTCAAGAATAAGCCACAACTTCATTATAACGATAATTTTCTTTCTTGCCTTTAATTCTCGTGTTCTAAACTGGTAAAAAATCAAAATCTATAATTTCTGCAAAGGTATAAGGACAAACTTGCGGAAACGTATCCAAAGATAAACCAGTTTTTTTGCTCACCGATCGCTTGGCTTTATTATAAATTATATCTAGCCTAGAAGCCCCATAATTGTAGAGGGTTTTTGACTGGAATAAAATTTCTAGTTCTAGACGGAAATTATCGATTTCATCGGCCCATCCCCGGCCACAATTACCTTTTTCAATCAGCCAATACTGATACATTAATAAATGTTTAACGGTTTGAATTAGATAGCTTTCCACTTGGTTTCTTTGTTCTCTCCCCCAATCTTCTATCTCCGTTAAAAGATGTTCCCAATCTAAATTTTTCATCTCCCCGCTTCGAATTTGTTCGGTGGTTCGCTCAATCCACAAAACAAAGTCCTGATCATAAAGCTGTTTTAATTCTTCCCACTGCATAGATTTTTGAGATTGAGCCGCGCTTTTATTATTAATCATCGGAAATTTTGGGTCTGAAACCCCGCCGTTCTAGGTTGGCTTTACGTTAGAATTAAAAGGCCAGTCTCGAAAACCAAGTGGACGGCGCAGCACCTTGAAAACTCGGCTTAGGGG